>DLSG01000063.1:2131-7733 GCA_002501285.1 Christensenella sp. UBA7868
ACAATTAAGCCAACATTTTATTTTTACTATTTATTTTCAGCAAGTAATTTATCATATTCGCTGAAAACTACATCAATCATATCTTCATCTTCAACAGGATCCAATAAATTTAAAAGTTCTTCCCCTTCAGGTGTTTCTTCAAGTTCAAAAACCAAAGCCTCATTTTCTCCAACGCCTTCCATTTCTTTAACAGGTTTTAAAATTGCAAAAACTTGTTCTTTAACTGGAATTACAGCAATTTGTTCAAATTCAATTTCATTTTCATCTTCATCAATTAAAACAATGTTAGTGTCATCATTTTCATCTAACAATTTTTCAAATACACTTTTTTCTTCTTCCATAATAATCTCCTTATTTTGAATCTAAATAGGTTTGCAAAATTATGCTGGCAGCAACTTGATCTAAAAGTTTTTTTCGCATTTTCCAATCTTTAATTGTAAGTTTCAACTGTTCTTCTGCTTCTACGCTAGACAATCTTTCATCAACAAACACGATTTTAACCCCAGAAAAATTTTTTAAACTTTCCGCAAATTCTTCCACAAGTTTACAAGTATCTCCCTTATTTCCGCTCATTTCAAACGGATAACCCATTACAACAGTTTCAACCTTATATTGCTTTATAATTTCGTCTAAAAATTTTAAATCATCTTCAATTGTTGTTCGGTTAAGAGTTGTGTAAGGTGACGCCAAAAAGCCCATAATATCTGAAAGTGCTATGCCTATTCTTGCCTTTCCAAAGTCTAGCCCCATAATTTTCATAGAATAAACCTCTATTATATTTTAACAAAAATATTAATTTTTAGCAAACATATTTCAAAAATTTAATTTTTTTAAAAAATAAATTATAAAAAAAATTACAAAAAAAACGTAAATTTTCGAGAAAACCATTATTTATGATTTCTTTTAAAATTTACGTTATGATAAAATTTTAAGTTTACATTTTTTAAACTTACATTTTGTTAATTTGCTCTTTAAGGCACTTTTCACCTTTATCCATAATTTGTTGTGCTTTTGGGCTTGTGTGAACTAAAATTGCTCCAACCAAAAGCCCCATTGCTAAACCAAAAGTAAAACTTTCTTTCATATCAAAATCCTCCTAAAAATATTGTTTGCAAAATAGCAAATTATATTTAGGAAATTTTTGCCAACAAAAAAAATTTATGATAAAAAATTAGCATTTTTTACATCTTTCCAAAGTTCTTTTAAGAGTATCCCATCAATTTTGGCATTATTTACAAAATCTTCTTTATTTTTAAATTTTTCAGTATTATGCATTGAATTCATTATAATATTATCATTTTGTAAATACACCATATAATCAATATTATTATATTGAAACATCATTTCGCTATACATAAACAACGCTTCAATAAAATCATTAAAATCTGGAATTAATGGTTGTCTATTTAAATATCGCTCTTTTGCTTTGTTCAAAGAAATCAAATTAGGATACATAATAGTATTCGGATTTTTTAATCTTGACGCATCTTGATTCCACCCACAATTTTTACAATCACCATTTCCAAATTGATCTATTTCGACGATTTCCCCACAAACATCACATTTTTTTATATCCACTTTTTCATAAGGGTCATCATACTTAAAAAATTTAAAATCTTTTTTGTTTAGACCTGAAACATTTTTATTTTGTTTTTCCCACTTAAATTGCAATAAATCTTTAAGATCTAAATCTTTAGTCCATTCATAAGTTGTTGGCAAAAATGATTTTATATTCCCTGTCATAGACTTAAAAGGCTCATCATAACAAATTACCATACTTGGCTTTATCCTTTTTAACATTTCGTTATATCCCAGCATAAATTCTTCTTCACAATTTTCTCTATAATATGTGCACACAGCAACAATACTTCCAACTTCTACACCATCAAAACAAAAATGAAATGACCTTTCATCACCCCAACTTATTGTTGGAATTACATTAAGTCCTTTACTTTGAAAATATGCACCACACCATCTATTTTTAAAAACACTTTCAATTTGAAGTGCTAATGGCATATTAGTAAATATGCTAAAATCTGGGCTTAATAAACAATAATACTGACTTAATTTTTTAAGTTCTTCATCAGGATTTTCATAGACTTTTTCAAATTTCCAACCATAAGTAAAAAAATGAATTGTTTTATCTTTGTTTTCTTTATCATCTTTTTTTGCATTTACAAAACTCAAAAATTTTATTTTATTTACATCAATATCCTGCTTTTTGATTATAGGGAAATCGTATTTTCCTGCTGAATTTTTGTTATATAAAAATTCATTTCTAACCAATTTTTGCTTTTTCTTTTGCTTTTCTATTTCATATTCATTTAATTGTTTAGTCATTTTTGCTCCTTCCTTAATAAAAATTTTCTTAATCAGGCTCTATATGTTCACGTCCTCGAACACCATTATCTCCATACCACCGCCAATTATGGTCATGCGGAAAATCAACATCTCCTCCATGAGCATAACCTCTATTCCTTATTGCTTTACTATTTTCGTCATACCATCGACTTTGAACTTTCTTCCCATTTTTATATCTATCAATTCGAGAATTTGGCGTACCTGTTGGTTTTAAACTTCTATCATAAGTTTTATACACTCCTCTATTAGGGACTCCACCTGCACCCATTATAGCACCTCCAAATACATTTTGTTTATTATTTTAATAAAATTTATAATATATCTTCAAAATAAAAAAATTGAAAAAATTTTTTCAACTTTTCGCATTATTTTATCATATAATTTTTGGAATTTACTTTTTTGGTGCCTAAAAAAAACATTATCTTTTTCGATAATGTTTTAATTGTTTTTTATTTTTAAGCCTGCAAAAATTAATTTTTGCTTTCTAATTCTTTTTCTTGCTCTTTTTGAAGTTTTTCAAGTTTTTTGTAATAATCTTTAACCGCACTTTCAATAGTTTCTTTTGCAAGAATAGCACATCTAACTTTGTTCTCTGGAAGTTCACCCATTTTACTTAAAACTTCCTCATTTGAGATTTTAAGAGCGTCTTCAACCATTCTTCCTTTAAGCATATCACAAGCAATATCATTTGAAACTATTGCAGCAACACAACCAAAAGTTTTAAATTTAGCATCTAATATAATTCCATTTTCAACGCTTAAATAAATTCTTGAAAGGTTTCCGCATTTTGAATTTCCTGCTTCGCCAACACCGCTTGCGTTTTTAATTAACCCTACATTTCTTGGGCTTTGAAATCTTGCAATAATAAGTCTATTATACATTATTTCCTACCCCCTTTAACTTGAAGTGGCGACATAGCCCTTAATTTTTCAACAATTTTAGTAAGTTTTTCAACAACATAATCAATATCGTCTTTTGATGTTGATTTCAAAATAGAAAATCTAATTGTACCATTTGCTAATTCGTCTGGAATACCCATAGCCGCTAAAACATGGCTAGGTTCAAGCGATCCACTTGTGCAAGCAGAACCTGTTGAAACGCAAATTCCTTCTAAATCTAGCATAGTAAGCAAACTTTCACCCTCAACACATTCAAAACTTAAACTTAAAATATGTGGAAGGCGTTGATGAGGATGTCCATTAAATTTAACGCCCGCAATTTTACTACAAATTTCGTTTTGAAGATAATCTCTTAAACCTTTAAGTTTTGTGTTTACTGCGTGCATATCTCTACAAGCAAGTTCGGCTGCTTTTCCAAAACCTACAATTGCAGGAGTATTTAAAGTTCCGCCACGTTTACCTCTTTCTTGATTTCCACCAAGAATTAAATTATCTATTCTAACCCCCTTTTTAACAAACAAACAGCCAGCGCCTTTTGGCCCATAAATTTTATGACTTGAAATTGTTAAAGCATCAATACCAATTTCTTCAACATTAATGTTAATATGTGAATATGCTTGAACACAATCTGTATGGAAAATAATTCCTTCTTTTTCGTGGCAAGTTTCTGCAATTGCTTTTAGATGTTCAATTGTTCCAACCTCATTGTTTGCTGCTTGAATAGAAACCAAAATTGTATCATCACAAATAAAGTGCATAAGGTCGGCAAGTTTTACAATGCCTGTTTCATCAACATCAAGATATGTAACTCTAAACCCTTCACTTTCAAGTTGTTTGCAAGCGTTTAAAATGCTATGATGTTCAATTTTAGATGTAATAATATGATTTCCTTTACTTTTATTAGCACGAGCAAGCCCAAGTATTGCCCAGTTATTAGCCTCTGTTCCGCCAGAAGTAAAATAAATTTCACTTGGTTTTGCATTAATTGTTCTAGCAATTCTTTCTCTTGCCTCGTCAACTTTTGCGTTTGCATTTTGTCCCATTAAATGCAAACTTGAAGGATTTGCAAAATTTGAATTAAACATTGGCATCATTTCTGCCATAACTTCACTGTTGCAATATGTTGTTGCTGCCGAATCTAAATATACTTTTCTTTCCATAATTTCTCCTGTAAAAATGCTATCACTTTACTTAAACTTTGTCAATAGTCAAAATAAAATTTTTGCGTCTAAATTTTTATTTTTTAGGTTTTACTTTTAAGTTTCTAGTATTCATATTCTAAACTTTAATTAATTGTTAATCATGTCTAAAATAAAATCTTTATTTTTTAACCCAATAGCACGTTTCATTTCGTTGCCGTCTTTAAACAAAATTAATGTTGGAACACTTAATACTCCATAACTTTTTGCCAAATCAAAACTTTCGTCAATATCAACTTTACAAATTTGAACATCTACTTCCTTACTTACTTCTTCTAAAATAGGTGCAAGCATTTTGCATGGGCCACACCAAGACGCATAAAAATCTACAAGTGCTACGCTTCCTTTTTGCATAACAATGTCATTAAATTCTTCAACTCCGATATGTTTTACTTCTTTCATAAATTTCTCCTTTTTATTTTTATTTAATTTATTTTTTACAATTATAAAAATTTTACTATGATTTTAAAAAACATTAAATTTTGTGAATAATTATTCAATTTTATTAATATTTATTCAAACAAATTTTTATCTTTAAAATGCTAATTCGCTTAAAATTTTAACTTTTTTCAATAATGTCATTAACCACAAAACTAGCGATTGTAACTCCACAAAGTGCGACATTATAACTTATTGAAAAGACTTTTGTCCTATCACTATTATTGTCACTAGGGCTATCGGTTGAACAAACTGTAAGTTTTTTAATGCCCTTTTTCCGAAGTTCTAACCTTAATTTTCGTGCCAAAGCGTTATTTTGAGTTTTATAAATATCCATAATTTTAAAAGTGGTTTGCTTATATCTATTTCCCGCACCCATAGACGAAATTATGTTTAAATTTTTGCTTTTACAATAACAAATTAACGCCAATTTATCTTTAAAACTGTCAATACAATCTATAATATAATCATATTGTTCAAGCATAAAATCGTCAAGATTTTCTTCATTAACTCTATCTCGAATAATGCATAAATTAATATAAGGATTTATGTCCAAAATTCTGTCTTTAAAAGCGGATACTTTAAAATAATTTAATGTTGAATTTGTGGCAATGATTTGTCTGTTTAAATTGCTTTCATTTACTTTATCAAAATCAACTATTGTAAGATTATTTACACCACTTCTAACAAGCATCTCAACAACAT
>DLSG01000103.1:0-356 GCA_002501285.1 Christensenella sp. UBA7868
TTACATTAAAAAACAAAATATCTTCCCCGAATTTGAAGAAAGATATATAGAAAAATCTCGTTATAGTTTTAAAGAACTTTTGTCAATTGCTTTTAACAAAAATAAAACTAAACAATATTTTTTTACAGGAATAATTTTTTTGATTGGCTCAATTTTTTTAAGATATAACATTTATTATCTTATTTTCACTTCTATTATGTTTTTGTTTTGCTTGTTTAGTTATTTTAACAAAACATATAACAAAAAATCTGAAGATAATTTTTAATTTAATTTTGTTTTAGTTAAAATTTATCTTTATTATTTTTCATGCAAATAATAAATAGTTAAATAATTTAGTTTTATTATTTTTTTATGAT
>DLSG01000103.1:387-6708 GCA_002501285.1 Christensenella sp. UBA7868
AATAGGAGAAAATTATGAAAACTATTCAAGACATTTTAAATCAATTAGATGTTTTTAAAATCAAACCAAAAGACGACTTTGTTGAAGTTACTCTTCCTATCTATTTGTTTATGAATTGGGACTTAAACTCTGTAGAATTGAAAATTAAGCCCATCGATAGTGGATACATAATATCAGACACAGGAAATACTTTTAAAGAATTTAATAATTCTCCTAGTTTTTATTATGACTTGTTTGTTAAAAGCAATAATCGAAATTTCGGAATAAAATTAGACAATGAAACTTTATACAAAAAGTATGAAAATAATTTTAACATTGTCTGTGCTCTTGATGAGTTTAATCGATTTTTTATAAGTTTAGATGATTTTATAATAGAAAACAATTTATGCTAAAAAGTTCTATTAAAAACTTTAAATGGTATGTTAAAAATAAAATAAAATAAAATAAAATAAAATAAATTAAATTATAATTTTGATGTTTTAATTATAAATCAAAAAAATTAAAATTTGTAAATAGTTTCATAAAAATTTTTTATATCTCTTATCCCCCGCACTTTTAGCATCTTACAGATGCTCCGCAAAAACAAGTTTTTGCGGAGTTTTTTTGCTTTTGCAAAAAAAACAAAAAGTGCGGGAACCTCTACTCCCGCATTTTTCATAACAACAAGTTAAATTCTTTTTTTCTTTACAATCCACTTTCTAAAAACAAATTTTCTTTTCAAAAATTTAATTAACTCGGTCATTATATTCTTTAATTTTATAACATACATTTTCAAATCTTTCAAATGAAATTTTATACAAACACCGTAGTTTTTTATATCTTTCATGATTTTTAAATTATTTTTTAACTTTTTTTCTAACCATACCTTTTTCTTTTCCATTATTTAAAGGCGTATAATAATTTCTATCTTTTAATTCGTTTGGCAAATATTGTTGATACACATAACCACCATAATTATGTGGATATTTATACTCTCCCGTGCCGTCTTTATTTGTGCTTGGGTGATTTTTTAAGTTGTTTGGAATAGTTATAGTTTTTGTGTTTTTAACATCTTCTTGTGCCAAATTTAAGGCGTTTACAACACTATTAGATTTGCTTGCTTCGCACGCATAAATAATTGCATGGGTAAGAGGTATATTCCCTTCGGGAAGCCCTAAATTTTTAATAGCATAATGAGCAGAAACGGCAAGAAGAAGAGCGTTTGAGTCTGCCATACCAATATCTTCCGATGCATGTGCAATTAGTCTTCTAGCAAGAATTAATGGATCTATTCCGCTGTCAATTAATTTGTTTGCATAAAATATAGCAGCATCAGCATCACTTCCCCTAATAGATTTGCAAAACGCTGAAAGCATATCATAATATAAATCGTCATTTAAACTTAATCTGTTGTTTTGAGCAACATTTTTTATATCTTCTTCGGTTATTTCAATTTCGTTTTCATTAAAATTTGTGTTTACGCAAAATTCTAAAATATTTAATGCTTTTCGAATATCTCCACCGCTGTAAGATGCAATTAATTTTAAATTTGTTAAACTTATTTTAACTTTTAATTTCCCATAGCCTAATTCTTTGTTAATTAATGCCCTAGACAATGCTTCAACAACATTATCAACTGATAATGGTTTAAATTCATAAACAAAACACCTTGAAACTATTGCACGAGTCATACTTGTAAAAGGATTTTCTGTGGTGGAACCAATAAGGACAATACTTCCGTCCTCTAACGCTTCAAGCAGACTATCACTTTGTGCTTTATTCCACCTATGACATTCGTCTAAAAGCAAATAGGTTTGTTTTTTTAAAAGTCTTAAATTGCTTCGTGCTTCTTGAATTATTTTAACTGCATCATCTTTTCCACTTGAAATAGCATTTAATTTTTTAAAGATTCCATCACAATTTGATGCTATTATTTGAGCAAGAGTTGTTTTTCCCGTTCCTGGTGGCCCATAAAAAATAAGGCTATTTACTCTTTTATTTTTTATTGCTTTATATAAAGGTTTATCCTTTGAAATTATATGTTCTTGACCAATAAATTCATCAATAGTTTTTGGTCGTAATCTATCCGCTAATGGCGAAAAACTTTTATCATCAATAAAATTATCCATATCCTTATTATATAATATTAGCAATTTTTAAGCAATAATTTTTTAAACAATCTAACTAATTATTTTCATTTTTAATTGCTAAAAACATTTCTTCTAACTCATCTAAAATTTTATATCTTTTTGGGCTTGTTGAATTTTTAGCAAATTCGCCTTTAACTAAATCAATATACATAGTAAATTGACCATCATCACCCATAAAAATTCTTTCCCACACATTTTTGTCTAGTTTTTCTTTAATATTTAGTTGTTTTAAAGATAAATTGTCAAAACTTACAACTTTAAAATGTTCAATTATTTCTAAAATATGTTCATCTAAAACTTTAATATTTTTTTGGATAATTTCTGAATAAAAATCTTTTCCTCTTCCCCAATTTTTATATCCTAAAATTAAAATTTTATAATCTTTATCATAAAGCCTAATTAAGTCATCAATCTTTACTAAACCAGCAATCAAATGAAATATTACATTGTTATTTTTCTTGGCAAATTCAAGCGTTTTTTCGTTAAATTCGTTAAGCGAAATACCAACGCCATACACTAATTTCTCATCTATTAAATTTTGAACAAGAGAATAGTTCTTTAAAAAATGTTTTTCATTTATTGTGATATTAGAAATCACTTTAAGCGTTTTTAATTTTTTAAGAAATTCTATTAAATTTGGATGTGCAAGCGGATTTCCGCCCCCAATAGCAATTTCAATTCCTGGGTGTAATTTGTCTAAAAATGACGCATCAAAACTAGCGTGTTTCCCTAAATTATTCGAATTTTCATGACACATCGGACAATTTTGGTCGCAATAATTTGTAATTTTTAAATCTATGCTTTCTGGAAAATTAGGTTTAAAATCATCATCATTACTAATCCTAACTTTTGTTCCATCGTCATATATCTTTACAATATAATTCCCATTTTTATATTGATATAATAATTTCATAATAAACCTTTAAATCTGTTTTGTAAATTTAATTATTTCTCTATTATTAAAACATAATAATCATCTGTAAAATAACGTCTAATTGCGTCTTCTTGGGTTTCACCCTTTTTAAAATCATAATTATCTAAGACCTTATCAGCCACACATTCATGAGAAAAATAATCACCATTCAAGTCGTCTTCTTGGCAAAATTTTAAAAATAATGGATTATACATTTCACTTGTTTTTTTTATAAAATTATAAACTTTTTCTTCTTTTTCCTTTGTTATTTCACAATAAACTTTAATAACTTTTAACATTGTTTCATAATATATTCCACGATATTTTTCATGGTCTGAAAAACGAGGATCATAATAATCACGATCACGATAACTTATACCTTCATTTTCCCACGCTTCAAACACTTCCATTTCATTTTGCACAAGCAAAGCACCACACAAATAAACAAGTTTATCTTCCATAGAGCATACTTCATCATACCCTGCGTGCAAAGGTATTTTTGGTTTTTCTTTTTTAATATTAACTAATGTAGCCGAATGAGTGCTTGAACTATTTGTTTCAAAAACCCCAAAGCGTATTGAAATTTTCATAATCCCTTCCTTTTTAATATTTTAACAAAAAAAGAAAATCTATCAAAGCAAATTAATAGATTTTCTTTTATTATATTATTTTGTTAAAACTATTCTTTATAATCAAACGCCAAATTATCGTTTTCATAATCTACAACAATTTGAGTTTTTCCATCAAGTTTTCCCGCAAGCATATCTTCAGCAATACGGTCTTCAATTTTTTGTTCAATCAATCGTCTTAAAGGTCTAGCACCATATTGAATATTTGTCCCATTATCAATCAAATAGTCAACTGCTTTTTCAGTTAATTTAATTTCCAAATTTTTTTCTTTTAATCTTTTATTTAAGTTATTTATCATAATGCTTGCAATTTGAGCAATATCGTTTTTAGTCAATTTATGGAAAATTGTAATAACATCAATACGGTTTAAAAATTCAGGTTTAAATTTTCTTCTTAAAGCGTTCATTAAAATTTCTTTTTCAGATTCTTCGCTCTTAATTTCTNNATTAGTTTTATTAGGAAGTTCGTCAACACCACAGTTACTTGTTAAAATAATTATAGTGTTTTGGAAAGAAACTGTTTTTCCATGACTATCTGTTAAACGTCCATCTTCCAAAATTTGAAGAAGAATGTTAAATACATCTGGGTGAGCCTTTTCAATCTCATCAAACAAAACAACTGAATAAGGTTTTCTTCTAACCGCTTCGGTAAGTTGTCCGCCGTCTTCATGCCCTACATATCCAGGAGGCGAACCTATAAGTTTGCTGACCGCATGAGATTCCATAAACTCACTCATATCAAGCCTAATAATTGCATTTTCACTGTCAAACATAGTTTCCGCTAAAGCCTTGCAAAGTTCGGTTTTACCAACACCTGTTGGACCTAGAAAGATAAAACTTCCAATAGGACGCTTACTATCTTTAAGACCTACCCTTGCTCTTCTTATTGCTTTGCTTACACTTTCAACGGCTTCGTTTTGCCCAACAATTCGTTTATGCAAAATGCTCTCCAAGTTAAGCAATTTTTCTTTTTCTTGCATATTAAGTTTAGAAACAGGAATTTTAGTCCATTTACTTACAACTTCTGCAATGTCGTCTTCGGTAATTTCTTTATATTCTTTCCCGCCCATGCTTTCTTTTTTAAGGCTAGCAATTTCTTCTTGAAGATTTTTTATGTCATCACGAAGTTGTGCTGCTTTTTCAAAGTTTTCGTTAAGTAATGCTTCTTTTTTGCTGTTTTCAAGAACGCTTAATTCACGCTCTTTATTTGTAACTTCTTGTGGATAATTTAATCCAGCGACTTTTGCTTTGCTTGACGCTTCATCAATCAAGTCTATCGCTTTATCTGGAAGATTACGGTCGGTAATGTAACGGTCAGATAATTTACAAGCACTAACAATAGCGTTGTCCGTAATTTTAACTTTATGGAAGGCTTCAAAACTATCTCTTAACCCTTTTAAAATTTCAATAGTATCTTCAACTGTTGGAGGGTTTACAAAAATAGGTTGAAAACGACGTTCTAACGCTTTATCCTTTTCAATAAATTTACGATACTCGTCAGTAGTTGTTGCTCCAATTGTTTGAAGTTCTCCTCTTGCAAGATATGGTTTTAGCATATCACTTGGGCTAACTTCTCCCTTTTCGCTTCCCGCTTGACTTAATGTATGGATTTCATCAATAAAAGTAATAATGTTTTTATTTTTAGTTATTGTTTCAATAACTTCTTTAAGTTTTTCTTCCAATGCTCCACGATATTTTGTTCCTGCCAAAAGTCCGCCAAGTTCAAGAGAAAAAATTGTCTTGCCTTGAAGTTCTTCTGGAACATTGCCTTTAACAATTCTTAAAGCAAGTCCTTCAACAATAGCACTTTTACCAACGCCTGCCTCACCAATCAAAACAGGGTTGTTTTTTGTTTTTCGGCACAAAATTTCAATAAGTCTTTCAATTTCTTCATCTCTGCCAATTATGTTGTCAATTTTTCCGTCTTTTGCTTTTTGAGTTAAATCAGTTCCCATATCTTGCAAATTTTTAGGAAGACTTGACGAACTTTCATTTGAAGAACTGTCAACTTTTTGATTGTCTCCTTTAAGAACATTTAAAACGCTTTCACGCATTTTGTCAATATCGCATGAGAACACTTCTTGTAACAAATTTACTCCAACACCTTCTGTTAAAAGTATTGCAAGCAATAAATGTTCTGTTCCAACAAAACTGTGATTTAGTTCAATAGCAACTTCACTTGCAACTCTAAAAACTTGTTTTGCGTTTGGTGTTAAGTCAACATTTTCGTCACCATCACTACTTTCACCATTTTGAGCAAGCAATACTTCAAGTTTATCACTTGTTACCCCAAAATCTTTCATGATAGAACTTGCCTTACATTCTTTAAAGGCACATAATCCATAAAGTAAATGTTCGGTTGCGATTTCACCATTATTATATTTTTTTGCAAGCATTGAAGCATTTTTTAATACTTCATTAACCCCTTCGGTTGCGTTAATATTATAATACATATATTCACCTCCTAATTTTTATAAAATTTTATTATTTTTCCAATTTTGCTTTTAATTCTTTAATTTTGTCACGAAGTTTAACAGCATCTTCGTATCTTTCTTCAACAACAGCCTTTTTTAAACTTATGTCAAGTTTAGCGATTTCAAGTTGAAGTTTTTCTTTGTCTGACAATTTCTTTTCAAAATCGGATTTTTTA
>DLSG01000103.1:6742-8264 GCA_002501285.1 Christensenella sp. UBA7868
TTATTTTCCAAAAATAAAGGACTTTCAAGAAAATCGTCAAAGCCTAAAAAGTTGTCTAACATTGGATTTGAGAAATATGAAAGTGAAGTTTTAAAGTCACTTAACATATCATCAAAGAAACTTCCTGTTTTTCTATCAAAATCTAAAAATTCTTTATTAAAATTGTCAAATTCTTTTTCTTCTTTTGCACACTCATTGCACAAATGTTTTTCACTAACTTTCCCGTTAATATTTTTTACGCTATGAAAAGTTGCTTCATTTTTATTACATTTTTCACATTTCATAATTTAATTCCCCCTATTTTTTAAATTAATTAATATGTTTTTAAATATATTATATCGCATCATATTTTCAGTCTTAAAAGGTGATGAAAGTGCTTTTGGCGATATCGCACTTTTAATTATATCTTCTTCACTTTGCAAAATCAGACCATTTTGCTTTAAATTGTCAAGAATATAGCAACAAGTTAAATAGTCTAAATCTGGTTTTAAAGATTTTATAATTCTAGTAAGATTATCGTCAAGATTTATTCTTTTTAAAACTATATAGCCTCCTCCGCCACGCTTACTTTCGGTTTGATAGCCTCTATCCAGCGTAAACCTTGTTGAAAGCACATAGTTTATTTGGCTTGGTGATACATTAAAAAAGTTTGCAAGTTCATTTCTGCTTAAATTTAAACTTTGGTCATCACCAATGGTGTTAAGAATAAATTCTTCAATAATATCACTTAAATTATTCATATCAACCGCCCCCTTTAAAAGTTTGACTTTCTTTGACCTTTCACTTATATTGTACTCACCAAAAAATAATTTGTCAACACTTTTTTAAAAAAATTTTAAAAATATTTGTAATAAATTATAAACTTAAAAATTTGTTTAAAACTTTAATTTTAAATTGAATAAAAAATAAAAAAACGAAACATCAAAATTAGATGTTCCGTATATAAATTAACTAATAAATAAAATAATTATATTTTTTTATTATAAGCACCTATAGCATAGGTTTATTTGGTTTTATTTAATATCCACATTATTATGAAACTATTATCGTTCCGCGTTTTACAGTTACATTTGTATCTAGGCTGGTTGTTGAATTCAATGTGGCTTTTGTAAATTGCGCGCCACCATAATTAATAAAATTTTCACTTATTATCAAAGTGCTGGTGCTTGGGCTGTTTGAAAAAGTTTCCCTAAACATACTGCCCATAGCAGGCTCATTTCTTGTATTAAAACTTGACAAATCAAGGAATGTCAACGATGAGCAACCATTAAACATATACATCATATAAGTCAAACTTGATGTGTTAAAATTTGATAAATCAAGAGTTGTTAAAGATGAACACCCATCAAACATAGCCTCCATAGCTTTAACATTTATCGTATTAAAATTTGATAAATCTAAACTGGTTAAAGATGAACAATCAGCAAACATATACATCATATCCGTGACATTCGTTGTATTAAAACTTGACAAATTTAGCGTGGTTAAAGATGAGCATCCCGAAAACATACCATTTATATCC
>DLSG01000008.1:0-7068 GCA_002501285.1 Christensenella sp. UBA7868
ACTTGATGAAAAACATTTTAATGAAATTAAATTTAGTGGGTTAAAATCTTATTTTATAATGTTAAAAATATTTATTAAAAAAGACTTAGAAAAAACTTTAACAGAAAATATGATTGAAAAAATTGTTCAATATGGGTATGAAACATTTGAGAAAATAAATGAAGATAATGTTTTAGAATATGATTTTATCTGTAAAAGTATTTTGGATTTCTTAATAGAAATTAAACACTATAAAGCAAATGAGTTTGATGAAAAATATAAAAGTTTAGAAGCAATAAAAGATGCTTATTTAAAAAAACATGGGCAAGAATTTTCAGTGGAAATACCTACAAAACAAATTTTGCAATATCTAAACAATGAAGATATTCCTTGGAATATTAGAATTTTAAATTTGACTCATGCAAGACAAAATAAAAAATTTATAAGTTATTATGAAACAATTGGTAAAGGTAAAGTTGATAGTTTGGTAGACAAAATTTGTTCTACTACAACCCCGCATGATGATTATTTTACAATAAGTAAACAAGAACATTTGTATATTTTTAACCAGTTAGCAACTATATTGTTAAGTAATTTTTTAAATCCAGATAAGGTGAAAGATTTTATTGGAATGCTTGCGTCTTTAGTAAAATATGATTGTGAAAAGATGGGGTTAAATTATGAAAATACAGAATTTGAAGAAGATTTAAATATTTTACTTAATATGCTAATCGTTATTTTTCAATCATATAAAGATAAAAATAAGTTTCTACAGACTGGATTAAATTATGCGTTAATTGTCTATATATTAGGCTTAACAGAAAAAATATTGTATTTATATTATAAAATTAATAAAACTGATGAGTATATGAAAGATGATTGGTGTACACTGGGAAATTTGATAAATGAAAACAATAAGGAAATAGTTGAGCTGTTAGGAATAGATCATTTAAAAGTTTTAAGATACTTGTTGTTGTATATATCAAACGACCTTGGATTAAATTTAAGAAACAAATTTGTACACTTCAAAAGTCTCAAAAAGAAAGAAATACATTGGGGCGTAACATTATTAGTATTTCATATTTTTATAGATATAATAAATGAAATGTATTTAAAGTATGATATTGTTAATATTGATACTAAATAACACCTTGTAAAAAACAAGGTGTTTTGTTTTAGTCTATAANNATAATGGATAAATTACTGAAAAGAACTCTAAATGAAAAAATACGAACTCAAAGATATTCTTCTCGTTCGTATTATTCCCTACTGGCGGAGAAGATGGGATTCGAACCCATGCGCCCTGTTACAGACCTAACCCCTTAGCAGGGGGTCCCCTTAACCACTTGGGTACTTCTCCAAATTGCTTAATTAATTTATTTTATTTAGTTGTTGTGTAAGTTTTGCTTACTTACGAAATCTATGTTATCAAAAAAAAATATTTTTGTCAATTATTTTTTTAAAATAGATTTAAAATTTATTTTTATTATAAAGTTATTGGCAAAAATCGCATTATGAGTTTGTAAAATTGTTTTTTTAATTAATGTTTCGGAAGAAGTGGGCAAACTGTGCGGGAATATTTGCTAACAACTGAATATTATACAATTGTGATGCTTATTTATAACTGATTTGCGAATATAATATGAAAAGTATCACAGGCTTTACTTTATTGGAAGTCAAGGAGAGCCGTTCGCGGCGCTATTTTTAGATAACTGATGTTTATTCAAACATTGATGTTACAATTTTTTGTGGGGTTTAAGATTAGAGACCTAAAATTTTAAATTAGTTGTATTTTATAAGGCATAGTTTATATTATCGGAAATTTTGTCGGAAAGCACACGCACGAAGTGAGTGTATTTTCAAGCAAAACTGATATTTATTCAA
Source organism: Christensenella sp. UBA7868 (assembly GCA_002501285.1). GTDB lineage: Bacteria > Bacillota > Clostridia > Christensenellales > UBA1242 > UBA7868. Next base: position 1,864 of record DLSG01000008.1, read on the forward strand.
ACTGCGATGCCACAAGATATTGTGGAGTTGTGTTTAGCAACTTGATTTGCGAGCATGGTGAGCAAAGTAACATCACATAGCTTATATTAATAAAATTTCCTATTAAAAAGGAAGATTTAGTTTTAAGTAAAATTAATGATTGTATTTCTAATTTAATTAACGATTAAAATTATAAAAGAATTTCAAATTTAATAATTAATTGATTTTAATATATTTAAAATTTATTTACAAATTAAAAAAAATTTATTCTATAAATATGCAATATTTTAAATAAGGAATATTTGTACTTTTTGGGTTTATATGATATAATTTATCAATGGAAGATGATTATCTAAATAAAATACATTTAACAAGCAATGGCTTTGACAATTTAAAAAATAATGCACAATTGGTTTATGGCGAACGTGGAAATTTTGAACATAATTTAAAAAGATATTATTGCGGAGATGAGTTTAATAGAAGTGGATGCAAAATAGCGGAAAAGTTAAAAGATATACCAACGATTTCTCAAAAAAGTATAAAATGTCAAATTAAAAGAGAAGAAATGTTTAAAAAGGCTTGCGAAGAGACAATAAAAAAGTTTGATAAACTGAAAGAATCCAACAAACTGAATGATGATGTGTATTTGGAACTAGGGGGAATTATGGGGATTTGCCCAGGTCAATGCGATTGGTATGATACATTATTTCCACATTTAATAGACTTATTTGTTCAGAGTAAAGATGAAGAAAATGAAATATTAAAAAAAGTTGAGAATAGTAAAAATGTTATTAGTGTAATGGTCGAATGCTTAACCGATTGTCTTCGGGGCGGACAATTTATTGAATTTGGGGACAAGCGTGTTTGGTCGCAAGGATATGCAAGAAATTATTTTCGAGGTGAAAATGCTTATAATAAAGTATGCAAACCTTCACTTTTTAGAGGTGTGACAAGAAAAGATATTGATAGAATAAAAGTTTTTATTGAAATTGTAAAGCAATGCGAACTTGTTTTAATTTTGAAAGAACTTAATTTTATTAAGAACTGGCCATATTTTTCACAAATTGATTATACAGCAATTTCTCAACATTATGGAATAAAAACGGCGTATTTAGATATAACCAGTGATATTAAAGTGGCTCTATTTTTTGCGTGTTGTAAGTATGACTATACTACAAACAAATGGAGACCATTAAATGAAGATGAATTTAAAAACAAATCTTCACGCAAGGAAGTTTATGAGAGGGGCGGAGATAGTCGGTATGGAATTATCTTTACTGCGCCAGTAGATGTTTGTAATATGGCTTTTGAAGTAAATTCTCCAGATTTTCAAGCATATCCTGTTATTCCTATTGGTTTTCAACCATTTAATAGATGTGATACGCAAAGTGCTTATGCTATGGCGGTAAAAAATATAGATTTTGATTTGTTTAGGTATCCTTTATTTAAAAAGTTTAAATTTAGACATTCGAAGAAATTATGTGAATGGATATTTAATGAAATGGAACAAGGAAATAAAATTTTTCCAAACGAATTTTCAAGCGGGATATTTGAAATCGTTTCTAAAATTAATAATGCAAATGAGTTTTCTATTCAATCTGTTGAAATGGCTCAGCATTATTTTAAACCTAATTTAACGCTAAAAGAAATAATCTGTAAATTGAAAGATTTTGGGTTAGAGGTTACTACAAATCAAAAATTATTTTCAAAACAAGAGTTATCAAAAATAAACGATGAATTAGAAGAAAAAGGAATTTCTTATTTTGAAAATTTAACTAAATGTTGGAGATTTATGTTTTCTTTATAATTTATTTATTTTATCAATTTTTTAATTAATTTATTTTGTTTTATGAAGATTTTAAAACTTACTGAATAATAAATTGGATAAAGTTTAAGAATATGATATAATACAATGTTATTACATAAATCGTTTGTTGAATTTATATATTAGTTGAGTTAAAGTAAAAATTAAAAGTATTAGAAAAACCTTGTGTATTGTTATTTTTAATAAAGGTATAAAGGGTTACACAAAAAGGAGAAATTATGTTTGATCAAGAGATACAAGTGTTAAAATTTTTGGCTGACGGGGTAAATTTTTTTACGGGAGAAAAATGTAGTGGTGACTGCATTTTAAATGATGTTGATATTGTAAGAACTTTGTGTAAAGTGAGTGATGTTTTAAGTAATTTAAAACCAGAAAAAATTAAACAAGATGAATTTGTGTGTCCTGTTGATTTAATGGATAAATTTGAGTATGAAGAAGAAATGAATATGACAAGTATAATAGAAAAAATTTCAAAATTATACCCTGATATGAAAAAATTAAAGCATAATCAAATTACTGAAATTTTAATAGAAAAAGGAATGCTAACAAAAGTTGTAAATAGGGCTGGAAAAAGTAGAAGTTTGGCAACTCCAAAAGCGAGAGAGTTTGGTATTTACAATGTTCATGTCGTTACTAAAAATGGAAAATTTGATATTGTAAACTATGATATAAATGGTCAAAAATTTGTTTTAACTTGTTTGAAAGAACTCAACAATAAAAATGAAGCATAGATAAAGCGCGGATTTTGATTTATTCAACATTCTAAAAGACAAAGAGCGAGCATAATAAATAAAGATTGATTTTTTAAAAATATTATTACTTAAATTTTGTATTTTTTTAAATAAATTTAATTAAGTTAAATTTAAAAATAAAAAAAAGGAGTTGTGAAATTCGCACTCCTTTTTATTGTGAAGTTGTAAACGGCGAAATTATTTGCCGATTTTTTTTTAATTTAGTCGCTAAATTTAAAGCTTTAAAATATAATTAAGTTTTATTGTAGAATTTTACTATTTAACTAAATGAAATGCGTAAAGACGGCGGACAAGTTTTATACCTTTTGGACTTAAATTTTTTGAAATATATTCATTTAATAGTTTAGCGTCAAGATTTTCATCAAAATATGTTAAAATAGGTGTTTTAGTTATTAAATATGTTAATTGGTCTTTATCTTTATAATATTCAATATACTCAAAATTTTTAAGTGAAATGTCAGAAAAATTAAGTTTTACGCATTCATCTATAATATCTTTTTTTTCAGATTTTCCGTTTTGGATATTCTCAAAACCTTGACCTCTTTTAAACAAAGTTTTTAATTCTAAACAATCTGTATGGTCAACATCTTCGGATATAAAAATTCCGCCTTTTTTTAAAACTCTAAAAATTTCGCTCATGTTTCCGCCACAATGTCTTGAAACTACAAGATTGAAATATTCATCTGGAAAGTCTAATTTTCCACAGCCATCAGCAAGTTTTGCTTCAAATTTTTCAATTTCTTTACTTGTTAAAATTCTGTTAAGATTTGCTTCTACTCGTTTTATCATTTCAGGTTCATTATCAAGCATAACTACTTTTTTTGCGTTGCTAAAATACCTTATTGATTTTTCTCCACTTCCGCAACCAATGTCAAGCATCACTGTGTTTGGAGTTATAGCATTTACCACTTCTTTATAGTAAAAATAGTTGCTATTATCTTCCACAATAGGGCTGATTGCTTCAAAATTCCAACCTTGTTTTTTTGCCACATCTTTATAATTAAATTTTATCATGTTGTTTTCTCCTTTAATATTTTTATATTTGGTTGAAATAAAAAACCTCCTTTATTAAACAGCAAAAAATCAACCACTTTTAAGCGTGTTTTAAATTTTTGCCATTCATAAAGAAGATTTGAACCTAGTCTTTATTATTATTCTTATGTAATACATCGCGAATGGACTAATTGAAATATTACATTTATTATTTTATCACAAATAATTGCTTTTGTCAATTTTTTTTAAATTTTATATTTTGTTTTTTATTTTTAAATTGTAAATTGTATTTTTTTATTTATACAAGTAATTTGGATAAAATAAAAGTGTTATTTTAACAATAAATTTAAAAGTATTAAAAGTTTAAAGATAAATTTGAAATATTTTCTATTTTAGCTTCGTCTCGATTTAAAAATCGTCTGTCTTTTCCGTTGTCCCACAAAGCAAATTTTAAATTTAATTCGTGCATATAGTTTAAAAGAGTGTTTAAGTATTCAAAATTTTCAGCAAATTCCTTTTTAACACCAATTTCACCAACAAACACTGGAATATTTCTTGATAGCAAAATATTTTTTAGGTGTTTAAAAATTTCGATATAATCTTCTTTAAGATTGCTTTTGCCGTAGTAGTGGACATCAACTATAACTTTATCGTCAAAATCAAATTCAAAATTTTTAAGGGCGTATTTGTGAATTTGAGCCCCGTAAGGAGGAATCATTAAACATCTTTTTTTATTTTCCCCGCCAGAATTTCTAACTGCCTTTACAAATAAACTATTTAATTCATTAACTCTTTTATATCCAAACTCGTCACCAAGCCAATTTTCTTTTTCATTAATTAAAATGGGTTCGTTTAATCCTTCAAAAATCAAGTTGCAATTAAAATTTTTAAAGTTGTCGCAAATTTGTTCCCAAATTTGAACAAATTCTTTTTTAACTTCTTCAAAGTCTTGATTTGAGGTGTTAATTGAAAGCCAATTTTTGTCGTCGTGGTGCATATCTAAAATTATAATAAAATCTAATTTTAAAGCGTAATTTATAATCTCTTTAAGTTTTTCAAAAATCTCGCCATTTATAATATAGTTTTCATTTTCAAAATTTACAAAATTACACCAAGTAACAGGAATTCGCACGCAATTAATTCCGTTTGATTTTAATTCGTCAAAACATTTTAAGTTAAAAATAGGGTTGTGCCATAAATTTACTACATCGCAAACATTTCTATTTCCACTCATTCTAATTTTTATGTCTTTTTTATTGCAATCTAAATAATTCCCTAAATTCCAGCCTAGTATTATTTTATTTAAAATTTCTTTTGCGGTTAAATCTTTCATAATTTAATTATATTTAATTTTGCTTTAAATTCAAACAATTTTTGAACAAAACAAAATAAAAAACCAACCCCAAAAGGTTGGTTTATGTAAAAATTGTTTTTATTTTTTTACGCCAAATACGCTAACAACAAAATCACCAAGTCCTAAAACTAATGTTAAAATAAGACCAAGCCAACCAGCGTAACTGCCAGCGCTAAAATAAGAACCAAAACCGCCTGCACTGCAAGAAGATGGGATAACAATAATGTTTACAATTGTCATAACCAAAACAGCAAAGGCAAGGCAAACTGTGCCAAAACTTGCAATTTTGCTGGCCATTGAGC
>DLSG01000008.1:7074-7413 GCA_002501285.1 Christensenella sp. UBA7868
TAGTTTTACAACTCCACAGTCAACAAGCATTTTTAACACGCACATTAAAACAAGCAATGATGCAAAAATAATTAACAATAAAATTACAGTTGCAACGCCAGAGTTTGCTTCAAAGTTTAAAAGTTCATAACCAGAGGTTGTAGATTGAGTTGAACCCAAAATAGATGAAACTTCATATTTAACATAAGGAAGTGCTAGTAAGCCGAAAGTTCCTGCTGATAAAATTAAAAGAAGCAAGTCTAAACCAAGTTTTTTTGTGCTTTTTTTAGCAGTTGATTTTTTAGAATGTTTTTTTGCCATAAATTCCTCCTTAATTTTAAAATAGCAAATATAATTTCT
>DLSG01000008.1:7454-14584 GCA_002501285.1 Christensenella sp. UBA7868
ATTAAAAAAATTTAATAAAAAAATACTTTGCAAAACAAATTTTTTTTGATATAATCAAGAAAATTTTAAAGGGATAATGTATGAATGCTAATATTGAAAAAATAAAGAATAAAAAAAAGAGAAAGAAAAAATCTTTAATAATTATATCATTATTATTAATTTTAGGATTTTTGGGAGCAATAATCTATCTTTCATTTAATTTAAAAGATGGCTATGAGTTAGTGTCATTCGAAAACACATTTTTAGGAGTTGCCTCACAAGGCTTTGAAAAGCAAGGAAATGTTCAAAGAAAAATTCCTCAAACCACTTCAAACGAAGGGCTTAACTCTAGATATCCAACTTATGGAACGAGTTTAGAAAATATTACTGACGAAGAAAAAGATAATTTGCTTTCAGAAAGTAATTTGCTTATGGCGTCAACTAATACTTACGACTCTATGGATAGTGACGGCAATTTGTATTTAAATCAAACAAAAACAGGGCGAAAACTTTATAAGCATACATCAAGCGTTGGTATGTATTATGGAGATGTAAGCGACAATGAATCTGCGGTTTCAAAAAAAATTACAATTATTCCAAGCGAAGTTAGAAATTACATAACAGGTTTGTATGCCCCAGCGGGTGAAGTTATAAAAGTTGACATCACAAGTAAAGACCTTGAAAATGCGGGTGGCGAAATTAAAATAATAATCGGTCAAGTTAGTCACCGAAATAATTTAAACAATATTTGGAAAGCACGAAATGATTTTTCACGTATGCCAAATGTTGCAAACATAATGACAATGACAACAACCACTTGTTATGTTGGAAGTTTTTTAGGTGGGCCAATTTATGTTTATCCAAAAAATTTTGACAAACAATTTGAAATTACAATTTCTGGCGCTGTTGAATATCCTCATTACATTCATGGAATAACTACAAAAGAAGAATTTGAAAGTATGAAAAATCTTTCGGCTCCTTACTTTGATTTTGAAGTGTGGGATTTAGGAGTTAGACATTCTGGGGCCAAAAAATTTGCGAATTTTGATTTTGATAATCTTGTAAAAGTTGGAGATTTGTGGGAAAAGATTTGCAGGACTTCAAGACAAGTTCCTTGTTCGGCGAACGCAACAATTGGCGTTGGATTTGTATATGATTGTTTTGTGGCGGCAGGTGAAGCCTGTGCTTTTCAAGGCGGACATTCTTGGGTAAACGCTCCTTCAAGGTGGCTTACGGCCGCTCTTGATTATAAGGCTATGACCAGCACAGGTTTTTGGGGAACAATTCATGAGTTTAATCATTTATATCAATCTTATGGAATGTATGGATCTAAAACTAATGAAGTCACAAATAACGCTACATCACTTTTAAGTTATGTTTTATACACAAACATTTCTGCTAATCGAAGTGAAAATGATTCTGGTTTAACAGGGTGGAATAGATTTACCGATCCTTCAAGAAGTTTAAGAGAGACAATCTCTCTTCAAGAAAGTGGAAATGCTCAACTTTCTTTAAACGCTTATGCCGACATTATTCATGCCTTTGGAACGGATATTTTTACAGCGGCAACACAGATTCAAACAAAACTTGGCGTAGATTATTGGTATGAAGCATTATCAAAAGCTACAGGCTACAACATGACCTATTATTTTGAAAACCTTTTAAATCAAACTTTGTCAGACAGCGTGAAAGAAGAGTATAACGACCCAGAAAAGCCTATGTTTGTTCCAATTGCTTGTGTATATCAAACAGGGCGAAGTGTGTTTGTAAATAATAAAGAAGTTTTCACCGAAACGGTAAAACCATTTGAGATTGAAAAAGGTGAAGATTTTGTTTTAGATTTTTCGTCAAGGTTAATTTTACCAAAAGGCTTTACTGCAAAGATTGTTGCAATAACTAAACCAAAAAGCGGAACACTTACAAAAACAAACGAAAATGTTTATGTTTATAGTCCTGGAAGTCAAGAATATTCAGGCACTTTTAAAGTGACTTTTAGATTAAACCATGAAAGTATAACAACAAAAGATGTTACTTTAACAATTAATTTAAAACAAAAAATAACGAACTTACTTAATGTTACAAGATATTCATATAACTCTAGGGTTTATAATACGGTTCAAGAAGCATTAGAAAACAATTTTGAAGGATATGTTGAGAAAGTTGAAAGCAAAAGTAATACAACATTTTTAAATAAAATAGCAAATAATCACATTGGAATTGTTGAAGGAAAAGTTTATATTGAAGAAAGTGGCGAATACGCTTTTTGTCTGCGTAGCGGAAGAGGGAATAATACACTTTATTTGTCGGTTAATGATAAAGAAAATTTAAGTCAAGTTTTGTCGTTAAACTCTGACCACGGCGGTTTTAGTGTAACTGGCGAGCATGTGGTAAAACTTAACTTAAATGCTGGCGATTATGTTTATTTTAAAGAAATTACTTTGTCTAAACACGTTTATAATGATGCGTTTACCGAACTGGGCATAGCAAATTTAACCAAAAATGAAACAATGAAAACAATCCCTTCAAGTATTCTTTATAACAAAAATGTAGAGAAAACAGAATATACTTTTAAAAGTGAAGAAAAATATAAAAAGAATTTCGCAACAAGTTTAACTCTTTCAAAAGCAGATTTAACAAAACAAAAAATCGTAAGTGTAAATCATGGATGTTGGGGCGAAAGCAAAATTGAAAATATATTAGACGGGAATTTAGATACTTTTTATCATAACAATCAAAATAATTTTGTAAGTAAAGAAAATCCTTTCATTTTGGAAGTGTCGCTTGGAGAAAGCGTAAAGTGTAATAGAATTTTAATTACTTCAAGAAAATCTAGTCAATATAACCTTCCATGCACATTTGATTTATATGGTGGAAAAACTAAAGACGACATGGCTTTAATAAAACACTTTGAAGATTTACCATTAATAAACAACACAGTAAACGCTAAATTTGAAGAAACCGAAATTGAGTTTTACAAAATAGTTGTTACTGATACAAAATCTCAAAATGGTGGAAATAAATATGTAACAATTGCTCAAATCGATTTGTTTTACGATTTTAGCGGGACTTTGAAATCTCCTTTCGAATTAAATTATTATAAAAAGGATAATCAAAACTTTGAAAAGGTTGTAACTGCGTCAACTTTTGGGAAAGTGGTTAAAGGCTCGGGCAAAATTACTTATTCTTTTCTTGGCACAGGGATAGCATTATTTGCTAGACAAAATGAAGATTGTAAAATAAAAATTTATGTTGATGGAACGCTAAAAGAAGTTGAAATAAAATCAAACATAGAAAAACAATGTTTTTATGTGTCATCTTTAAAAGATGGTAAACACAATTTAAGAATAGAGGTTTTAGAAGGAAATTTAGAAATAGATTCTTTAATTGTTCGATAAATTAAATGATAAAAATTACTATAATTGCAACAATTGCAACAAGAAAATGAAATATAATTAATATTGTTTATTTAAAAAAGTAAGGAGTAAAATCCTTACTTTTTTTGTTGTTCTTTTTTTGATTTTTTGCGTAAAAGACGAAAAGTTATAAACTGAATTTTTAACAATAAATTTAATATTTTTTGCCTGTTTTTTATTAAAAATTTTGCATTAAATAACAGATTTTAATGTGAAAAATTTAAAATTTATGAAGAAAATTGTCTTTTTTTAAATTTTTTTAAAAGCGTATTTATTTGATTTTTTATAAATATAATAGAATAGTTTTAAAAATAATATTGCAAAATAAAAATTTTGTGGTATAATTAGGTTACAAATAATTTAATTTATTTGTATTATTTAAGACTTTATTTTAAAGATTTTCTTTAAATTTATATTCTAAAAAGTCAGGGGAAAGCAGTGCAAAACGCTATTTTCAAAGACTATATTAAACTAATTGTGATGCTATAATCTATTTCGACGGTTACTTACAACCTAAAATTTAACTTGTTTAAAATGTTACATCACATGGCAAAATTTATATTACAAAAATTTTTAAAGAATTTTAATTTGGCAAAAAATAGACTTTAAATTTACTTAACCTATTCTCATGAAAGTTTATTTTTCTTAAATTATAATTCAAAAGAGAGAACATTAAAGGGGAAAAAGTTTGGAAGAGGCTAAAATTTCTGCAAATTCTAATGAAGAAATTAAGCAGGAAACAGAAATAAAAAAAGTAATAAGTAAAAAGAAAAAAATCGTAATCTACGCATTAAGGTTTGTTATTTTTGCTGTGTTTGGGGCGGTTGCAGTTGCTGGCGGATTTATAGTTGGCGATTTATTAATCGGGAAGTGGGACACTTTTGACCCAACTCAATTTTCGGCAGAACAATATATCGAAAGTCCTAAAAATGTAGAAGCGTGGAAAAGCAAAGATATTTCAAGTTTAACCCCAGCCCAAATTTTTGTTGTTGCTCAATCAAACATTTTAAATTGTAATTATTACAGCGTAAAAACAAAAGGCTATAATGGCGAAGAAAAAGGCGTTGTAACAACACTTGGTATGACACAAGATTTGTATGGTTATAGATATAGAAATGGCGATAAAGGCTATTTGGATTATTACAGCACGGGGCTTGCCACCGTTGTTAAAAAAACCGAGTTTAACTATTCAGATAGTAAATATTTTACTTATAACGGGGTTATGAACGGGGATTCTACAAACTGGACTCTTAATAAAACCGATGACGGCCTTGACTATAGAACAAAAGAAGAATACAAAGAGATGATTGGTTGTGCGGCGGAAGATCCAATTGACTATATTGTTTCAACAAAAACAGTTATTGAAGAAGCCTCTAATGGAAAAGTGGGGAATTTATATAGTTATACAATTAAACTTAATCCTGAAACCGCTGTTTTAAATTATGTTGTAAAAATGAATTATATGAGTGGTTTTGGTTATCCAAAATTTTCAAGTATAGAACTAAGGTTTGAAGTTGATGAAAATATGAATTTTTACAATATTTATATAAACGAAAATTATAAGGTTATTGGAATGAATGCAAATTCAAAATATAAATCAGAGTTTTCTTATGAAAACATTGAATTAAGGTAGTATTATGGGAAAAGTAAAACGAACATTAAAAAAATTTTTAATATATCTCGGCGCCTTTATCGCAGTTTTAACATTAACTGCGGGTTTTAAAGTTGGCGTGTTTTTCATAACTCGTTCGCCAAGTGGTGGCAATAATAACAACAATTCAGGCGGACAAGAAGAAGTTGATACAAGCGGACTTGAAAGTGTTTTAAATAATGTTTTAGGAACTCAAAATTCTACTTTTGCTTTAAACTTAAAAGTTAAGCCCGAAGGACAAGATAATGAAATTTTAGTTAATACAAATATATATTTAGATTTGTCTGGTGATGGTTTAGATGCAGGCGCAAGCATTGCTGAAAAATTAAGACTTAAAGTTGAAGGTAATGTAAACGCATTAAATCAAACAGTTAATTTTGAAATTAATTATTTACATGGTCAAATTTATGCAAAAGTTGGTGATACTAATTTTAAAATTGAAACTTCAAATATAAAACAAGATATTACAAAGGTTTTGGAACTAGCAACTTTAAAAAAACTTGGCGTAAAAATAACTCTTCCAAATCTTGACGAAATTAAACTTGACCCATCGATGCTTGCAATGATTGCCAGCGGGCTTGTAGAAACCGAAGTTGAAGGGGGTAAAGAACTTAAATTTAATTTACTTGGCTTTGGAGATGTTGTTTTAATAACAGATGAAGAATATTTTTTAGAAAAAGTAGAAATAGAAAAACTTGAAATTGAAGGTAATACAATTTCGGCTGACGTTAAATCAAATTTAAAAGCAGAAAAAACCGAAATTAAAGAACCTGAAAACAAAGATGAATTTACAGATTTCTCTGGGCTTGTAACTTTACTTGATAAATTTGATAAATTTATATCAAACGGATTAGCAAGTGGTAAAATTAATGTAAAAGCACTAGAAAATAATTTTACTGTAAATTATATAGTTGACTTTAATGATTTTAATAATGTTTCTGCTTACTTTAATGCAGAAATAAAAAATAAACCTTTAAATGTTTATTACCAAAACAATAAAGTGTACGCAAGTTACGGCGAATATAAATATTACATAGACAATCCTTTAGAATTAAAAGATTTGGCTGGGGCTTTAAAATTTTATGCAAAAAAATTCGGGATTGATTTAGATAGTAAAAAAATTAATGAATTTGTTGAGAAATTAAATTTAACTGATATTAATCAACTTTTATCATATTTTTCAAATTTAAAAATAACTGAAAATGGTATTAATTTAACTCAACGTGATTTTAGTGTTGTTTTAAATGCTGGTATTGATAGTTTAGATAGCATCTTTGCTAGTTATAAAGATAAATTAACATTAAATGTTACCTTAAATGAAAAGATTGAAAAAATTGAATTGGTTGAAAGTGAATATAAAAACATTTTAGATGTATCATTAATCAATATTTTAAAATCACAATTAATTACAGACAAAAACCTAGCATTAAATTTTGACGCTAATGTTTTAAACACAGAAATCAATGCAAAATTATATGTAGATTTAGAAAACGAATTTAAGTTAAAATTAAAAGCCACCGCTTTTGATTATGATTTAGATTTAGTAGTAGTAAATGATATAGTTTATGTAAACATTGCAAACATCTTTAAAGCAAAAGGAAATGTAAACGAATTATACGACATATTAAAATCAAAAATTGACATTTCAAATAAAGATGTAGATTTAGATGCTTTAAAGGCACTAGCATATAAAGTTGTTACAGACTACGGAATTAACTTTGGTTTAATAAAAGAAAATGACGACATATTGGGCGTAGAAATAACAGGCGACAAATTTAGCGCAAAAATTACACCAACCGATTTTGAAGAGATTGATGTAATTGAAAGTGAAGAATATCAAAGTTTGTTAGACTGCGTAAAATTTGGTGAAAAATTATATAACCTAATTAAAAACAACGAATTAGCATTTAACATAAAAATGTCTGCTTATGGGTATGATATTGAAGGAAAAGTTCAATATGAAAATAACGACATTAATTTAATTTTGCAAACAAAAGTTTTAGAAAAAGATTTAACATTAGAGTTAATTAACAAAACAATTTATATTAATTTTGATGGTTTAAAATTAAGTTTAAAACTTGAAAATG
>DLSG01000043.1:0-723 GCA_002501285.1 Christensenella sp. UBA7868
AAGCATTGCAGTAAGTAATATCTCTAACCAATCAGCCATATTAACCTTCTTTTAAAAAGCTTTTTAAATTGTTAAAATTTTTTTTAATAACTATTTTATTGACAAATTAAAATAAATTATGATAAACTTAAATCATGTGTAAAAAAAGAAGCGACGGGGTTAAAGTTAAGCATTGCGACCCAATATTAAGAATGACAAGTTATATAATGCCTCATAGGTATGATGCGCAAGTTTTTTCAAAAGACAAAATTGATTGTGAAAATATAGATAAATTTATTCGAGAAGAAGGCGAGAAAGGTCAAAAATTTAGTTATATGCACATTGTTATTGCTGGGCTTGTTAGAATGTATGCGATGCGTCCAAAATTAAACAGATTTATTATGAATCGAAAAATTTTTGCAAGAAACAACATATCAATTTGCTTTGCAATGAAAAAAGTGCTTAAAGAAGATGCGCCAGAAACAACTATTAAACTTGAATTTACAGGTAAAGAGAATATTTATGAAATAAGAGATATGGTTGAAAAAGCAATTGAAGAAAACAGACAAGTGAGCGAGAGTAATGATACTGATAAAACTGCTAAAAGATTGTTAAGACTTCCAAATTGGCTTTTAAAAGCGGCTATGCGTTTTTTAACTTGGATGGACAATCATGGGTTGCTTCCAAAAAAACTTATTAAAGTAAGTCCGTTCCACACAACTTGCTTTGTTTCAAACATGAAAT
>DLSG01000043.1:737-3170 GCA_002501285.1 Christensenella sp. UBA7868
ATCTTTACGAATTTGGTACGCTTGGACAATTTGTTGGCATGGGAAAAGAGCATATCGAGCCCGTTGTTGATGGCGACGGTAATATAACCACTAAAAAAATAATGAAACTTGGCATGGTTATTGATGAAAGACTTTGTGATGGGTTCTATTATGCAAAAGCAATTAAATATGGAACAAAATTTATTGAAAATCCAGAGCTTCTTCGTGAAAACCTTGATGAAATTATAAAAGATGACGAAATTTAATTTTTGATATTAAAATGATTTGATTAAAAAATGTTCTTTAAAGATACTTTATGTAAAATATTAATCTATAAACTTATAATCATCAATAGATGTTAAATTTGAAAAATCACCACTATTTATGGTGGTTTTTTTGTTTTGTGTAAATGCTTTGTTATTATTCATGTTTGAAAGAAGAGATAAAATCATTTGATTTTTATCGCCCGAAAAATTTCCGCCAGTTATACTTTTTATTATGTCCATATAGTTGTTATTTCCATTAAGTCCACTTAACATATTTGCAAAATTAAGTCCATTGTTATTAAAGTTGTTTTGAGAGTTAACAGAGTTATTTTGAGAATTGTTAAAACTATCACTAACATTATTTAAGGGTTGGCTATTATTTTTAATGCCATTTTGTAAATTTTGACTAGAATTTTGTTGTGGGTTTGGTTCGTTTGAAGTTTCTTGATTAAAGTTATAATTTGTGTTTGGGTCAAAGTTTTGATATAAGTTTTGATAGTTGTTATTCATTGTTTCAACAATGGGGTTGTATTGCTTATTGGTTGTTTGATTAAAAATACTATTCATAAAAACTCCTTTTATTTTGTCATATTAATATATGATTTCATATAATAATTTAGACAATAAAAAGGAGAAATTTAATGGATTTTGAAAATTTTTGTAATAATGAAGAATTAAAAATTAAGGCGGAAGAATTAAAAAAGAACTCTAATATAGATTATGATGGACTTGTAAATAAATATAAAAATAAAAGCAAAAACGAACTTTACACCGAACTTTTAAGCGTAGCAAAAGAACAAAAAGCAAAGGGGAATTTAAGTAAAGAACAATTACATAATATTTACACAACTCTTTCGCCAATGCTTAATGAAAAAGAACAAGAAAATTTAAAAAATCTTTTATCTATAATAGGTGAATAATGGTGAAGATTGACCCACATTTAATTAAAGAAGTTGAACTTTTATCAAATAATAATAGAGAACTTGAATGCTTGATTTATTCAAATAATTATTATTCAACAAAAAATTGCTTAAAATCATTTAATTTTATTGAGTTTCCGTTTATAAAAGCGTTTGGTTTAAAACTTGATAAAACGCAAATATTAAATTTTGCAAAATTTGCACATATTGATTATATTACAAGTGAAACCAAAGTTTACTCGCAAATTAATGTTTCTAAAAAAATAATTAAGGTTGAAAATCTTTATAAGCAAAAGATTTACGGAGATGACATAACTGTTGCGGTTATTGATACGGGAATTTATCCGCATTATGATTTTTTATTTCCAAAAAACCGAATTGTTTGTTTTAAAGATTTTGTTGGTGATAAAGAATATCCTTATGACGATAATGGGCACGGGACTTTTGTCGCTGGTTGTATTGGTGGTGGCGGAGTTGTAAACCAAAAATATAAAGGCGTAGCACCAAAGTGTAAATTAATAAGTTTAAAAGCATTAGATGAAAATGGGGAAACTGGTGCGTTTACAATTTTGCAAGCAATGCAATGGATTTTTGATAATAAAGAAAAATATAATATAAAGGTTGTTTGCATGAGTTTTGGTGCAAATCCTCTTCAAAATAACGATCCGTTGCTTAAAGGTGCGGAAAGACTTTGGAATAGTGGAGTGGTGGTTGTCGCAGCGGCTGGCAATAGTGGACCTGAAGAAGAAACAATTAAAAGTCCAGGAATTTCAACTCGAATTATTACAGTTGGGGCATTAGACGATAAAAGAAATGATAAAGACGAATATTTTGAAGAACTTTTTGATGTGGCTGAATTTTCTTCTAGGGGGCCTGCATTTAATTATTTTAAACCCGATTGTCTAGCAAGTGGAGTAAACATAAAAGGTCTAAAAAATGGAAAATCTCTTTTTACAAAAATGAGCGGAACAAGCGTGGCTACACCAATTGTTGCAGGGGTATGCGCACTAATTATTCAAAAATATCCGCTTATAACTCCAAACCAGGTAAAATATCTGCTGTTAAATCATTGTAATCCAATAATAAAAGACCATAACAGTGAAGGTTATGGCGTGGTTGATGCGGATTTGTAGAAATAGAAAACAAATTAAAAGTTACCATCAAATAAATTAAAACTAGGTTTAAATTAATAATGCTTTTTCTAATAAATTTTATTTTAAAAGATAAAAAATATAAATTAGAAAAAAAATAAAAAAAATTTTGAAAAA
>DLSG01000045.1 GCA_002501285.1 Christensenella sp. UBA7868
TTTTACCCGTGGATTTTTATTAATATTTGTAAAACTGACTGGTTAATGAGGATTAGGTAGTTGAAGCATAGTTGAAATAAAATATTTAAAAACTTTTAATATTTTTGTTTGGGTAGAAAGTAAAATTTAAACAATTTGAAAAAAATAAGCAGTAAATTTCTGCTTATTTTTTNNNGTTTTTTAATTTAAAACTTTTAAATTTTATAAATTAAACTTTACATTATAATTATATGACTTAACAATTTTAGTTGCATATTATTTTGTTTTTTCGTTATCATTATTTTTTTCTTCATCTTTAAATTGAGACACGACTTCGGGATATTTTTCGTTAAATCTTCGTCTTAATTCTTTAAAATTAGCATATTCTCTTAAAAATTTTTGGACGTATTTTTTGTCTTTTAAAGCAAAATAGTTGTTTGAAATAGTGTTTACTGCAAGATTTACCGCAGGTAAGAAGGCAGAAATATTTTTGTATTCTTGTAAAACTTGATTGGTTGTAATATTTTTATTTCTTAAAACTTTGCTGTAAAGGAAAGTGATTGTTCCACAACTGATTGTTCCGCTTGTAATAATTCTTGTTTGTTCCATATTTGTTTGTTTATTAACAGCAGGTTTATTTTTTGTTGTGAATTTTCTGTTTGAGTTATTTAAGAAATTGTAAAGGTCGTTGTAAGAAAATTTAGTTTCTATCCCATCAATCACTTTTGTGATTTCTATTTGTTGGTCAAAATTTTTGTTGCAATTTACATTTTCTTTTATTTTTCCGCTTAACAAATTTTCCGCAAATAAGTTATTAGTCATATAAAGAGTGTTTACATTTGGTTTGCTTAAAGAATCAATAGGAAGGAATTTCCCTAGATATTCTGCTTGAATTAAATTTCCATGTGAATCACTTCCACCAGTAATGTAAAGGCTATTGTCACGAGCGGTTTGAACAAGTTTTTTTAGTAAAAGAGGTTCTCTTACTGTGGAGTGTAGTGTTTCAATACCTACAATTCCAGTTAGTCTTTTACCCGTTACAGGGTTGCGTGCTTCATTTTTTAAAATATATGCACAATATTGAAAGGCTAATGTTCTGATAGACGAATTTTCGCCAAAGTTTATGCCAACATTTGATAGTTTGGTTTTAAAAGTTTCTTCTGTTTTTGCAGGGTCCTCTTTTGACCATGAACCAAGTTTTAATAGGCAAGGGTGGGCAAGTACGCAGTAACCGCCAGCATTTTGCACGATTTCCATAACTTCCATACAATCTAGTCTGCCAAGAGTTATCATATTTCGGTTAGAAAGTTGATAGAAAATATCTTTTTTTATCATTTCAGGTAGGCTGAATTTTTCGATATATTTAATTAGATAATTAATGTAATGATGTTCATCTATTCCATCAGTGTTCAAGTTTACATCTTTAAATTCGTTTAAAGTTAGGTTTATGCCATAGTCTTTTAAAATGTTTTTAATTGCTAAAACATAAGCACCTGCTGAAATTTTAATAACTCCGTTATTTGTGGTTAAAGTTATAGAATTATGACGCCTTGTTGAATGTAATTTGCATAAAAAGGCTAAATCTTCATCGTAGGGGTTAAATCCGTAGGCAAGCATGTGAAAGTTTTTAAATATGTTTTTTACATGGCCTAGGTTGTTAGTAATTGTTCCTAAACTTCCTGCACTGCAAGTAAATTCGGCACCTGGAATAAAGTTTATATTTTCATATTTTTTAGGATTAGATTTAATTAATAAGTCAATTTTTTGGTCGCCTTCAATAGAGTTATGGTCGGTTAAAGCAAAAGTTGCTGGGCAAGAATTTAGTTTGGTATATTCATACACGCTTTCAAGCAATTCTTCTGGCGATAAATTCATTTTATCCATTTCTTCGCCATAACTATCATTTGTGTGGTTGTGTAAATCGACAAAACCTTTTTTTGATAAAATTTTGTTATAAAATTGTAGCATTAGTTTCGTCCTCCTAAATCAATACATTCAGAAAGATAGTCAAATAGGTGAGCGTCTGTGGTAACTTGACAAAGCAAAAATTTTGCTTTTTTAGTTTCGCCTAAAAATGCTAACATTTCAATAAAAAGACATTTAACAATTGGATTATTTTCTTTTTCTAAATAATCTTCGCAAAGAATAGATAATTCTTTTGCTTTTGCTTTCAAAATTGTTAAATAATTTGATAAAGTTTCTTTTGTTTTTTCATCTGTTTTATGATAATTTTTAGATAAGAATTTATCATATTCTAGTTTTAAAGAATCAAACAAATATGCTTTTGCACGCATATTTAAAAGTTGATTTTGGGTTTTTTCGCTAAAAATAGTAGCATAAACTTCATTTAGATTTAAAGTTTCTAATAGGTCTTTAATTTCTTGGCTTTCATCGTCAAATTTGACAGTGTCTGAAATTTGGCTATAATCTTGGCTTAAATTTTTACAATTTTCGCAAAGATTAAATTTTGGGCTTTTAAAAGCCCCGTATAAAGAAAAATCAACCGAAAAAGGCTCTGTGAAATTTGCGTTTTCCAAAACATATTTTTGTTGAGAAAGTCCGCATACATTGCAATTTTCGGTTTTTAGGGTTTGTTTTATCATGTTCGCTCCTAATATTAATATATAATATATTAACATAATAGTTTATTTTTTTCAATAGTTTTAAAAAATTTGGTTTTTAATTTTTATTTTTTGT
>DLSG01000047.1:0-9051 GCA_002501285.1 Christensenella sp. UBA7868
CCAGCCGCTAATGCTAAAACAATAATAGCTAAAACATTTAAAATTGCTGTAAATACACTTGAATTTAATAAATTATATTTCATAATTTTCTCCTTAAAAGTTTTCTACGATATTATAAAACAAATATAACAAGTTGTCAATAGGTAATTTTTAAATTTTTTCGATTATTTCTTTCAGTTTTTCAACTTTATTTTAATTTTTTTTAATCTTTTTAATTTATTTTTGAAATAAAGTCGATTAAATCTTCATTTAAAACGCCATTTTTGACTTTCTCATTTGTCATTTTTACAAGTTTTGCTAAATTCTTATTTGTAATAATTGATGCAATATATTTTTCTATATGATTTTTAATAAAGAAATCTTCTCCATTAAAATATACTTTTATAGGTTTATATTCTTTATTATTTCTAAATTTATCACAATATTTTTGTATTTTTTTAACATTTAGTTTGTCTAATTTTTTTGTAACAATAATATATTCAAAAAATTCTTTATCATTTTCTAAAATTTTTTCTAATATTTTTACAGTATTACTTAAACTATTGTTGTTTATAACAAAGTTGTATTTAACCATGTTCGCCTTTTCAAAGCCAAAGCGTTTCATGCGGAGTTTAATTTGCTCTTTGCTATCTCCCCTGTTTTTTAAACGCTTTTTCAATTCAGCTTTTGTAACATATAAATAAACAGTTTCTACAAAATTATCTTTTAATTGTTCTTTTAAATTAAAAGTACCGATAACTCCCATGTCTTTTAAAAGATGTCTATTTTCTTTTAAAAGTTCTTTGCAAAGATTTTTTTCAACCCCATAAAAATTGTTATGAATAAGTTCGTGTTCAAAGAAATCTCCATTTTTAATTTTTTGTTGAAATTCTTCTTTTGAAATAAAAAAGTAAGGATTTCCGTCACTTTCTCCTTGTCTTTTTTCACGAGATGTAAAAGTATTTATGTAACGAAGTTCACCATCATTTTGCATAAGTTGTTTAATTATTGTATTTTTTCCACAACTTGAACTTCCAGACAAAACTAAAATCATTATTTCTTTTCTCCTTTGCTTTTTAATAATTCATTCATTTTTTCTTCTAATGTATTTATAACAATTTGCATATTTTCTTTGCTATATTCTTCTTGAAAAGTTATAGGCTCTCCAATAACCAAAGTGTTACGCCTAAAAATTTTATTCTTTTTTAAATAAACCATAGGGATAACTGGCGCCTTACTTTTTAACGCAAACATCGCAACGCCTTCCTTTATTCCTGTTGCTTCTTCGGTGTTCATTCTGGTTCCTTGTGGGAAAATTAACAAATTATTGTTTTTAGATAACACTTGAAAACATTTTTTTATTGAAGAAATTTCAGGTTTAGCCCTGTTTACAGGAATAGCCCTTAAATTTTTCATAAACCATGCTTTAAATTTTGTGTTACACAATTCCTTTTTACAAAGAGCATAAACTTTTGTTTTTCCAGCATAGTAAATTGGAAGTGTGTCAATATTTGATTGATGATTACAACATAAAATTGCTTTACCTTTAATCAAATTTTTTCTGCCAACAATTTTTACTGGAAACAAAATTTTAATTGGAAGCCAACATAATATATATAAAATCCAATATAACATATAATTTCCTTTTCAATTTAGTTTTTGTATAATATTTTATCTCAATCGAAAAATTTTGTAAATATTCTATTTAAAATTATATAAATAAATTAAACAAATTTGTTACAAAATTTCAATTTTTTAAATTTTTTATAATTTCGTCCGCCGTTTGAGAAATTGAAAGATGTGAGTTATCAATAACCTTAACACCTTCCACAATTTTCAGCGGCGCAATTTTTCTTGTTTTATCTTGCTCGTCCCTAGTTTTTAAGTCATTCATTATTTTTGACAATGCAATTTTTTTATTATATTGCAAGTATCGTCTTTCTGCTCTTGTTTCTAAACTTGCTGTAATATAAAAGCGGTTTTTACAATCTTTCAAAACAACGCTTGTAATATCTCTGCCGTCAATAATTATCCCGCCGTTTTTAGCCAAGTTTAATTGTATATTTTTTACAAAATCTCTCACGCTAATATTTTGCGAAACTTTGCAAGCATTGTTAGAAATTTCGTTTGTGTTTAATTTTTCGGTTACATCTTCATTATTTAAAATAATTTTTTGAACAAAATCTTCAAAGACTACCGATATTTTTATGTTTTTTAAGATTGATTTTACATCAAAATTTTCATTTAAAAACAAGTTGCAATCAAAATTATTTTCAAGACAATATAAAGTTATAGCCCTATACAAAGCGCCACTAGATAAGTGATTAATATTCAATTTTCTCGCCAGAACATCACAAACTGTGCTTTTTCCGCTTGCACTTTCGCCGTCAACAGCAATAACAAGTTTAGACATAAAACTCCTTAATTTTTTAAAAAAATTTTTAAATTTTCTATTATTTTATCTATATTTTCAACATTTTCAAATTGTGCATTTGGCATAGTTTTAAACCATGTTATTTGTCTTTTAGCATAATTTCTTGAATCTTGCTTGATTTTCTCTTTTACTTGTGAAATCGTCATATTTCCGTCAAACAAATCAAAAAATTCTCGATAACCAATAGCCCCCATACTTTGACTATTTTTAGTTAATCCATATTTTTTTATTACATTTTTAACTTCTTCTTCAAGCCCCATATCAAACATTTCGTCAACTCTTTTGTTAATTCTGTCATACAAAACTTGTCTATTTTCAGTTAAAACAACAAGAGCATAATCATAAGCGCTTTCTAAATTATCCTTGTCAAAATTTCCGCCACAATCAATAATTTCCAAACTACGAATAACTCGTTTAACATCGTTTGGGTGTAACATCGCCGCTCTTGCACCATCTTTTTCTTTTAAAATGTCATATATAAATAAATTTCCTTTTTCTTGTGCTAAATTTTTATAATAATTTCTGATTTCTTCATTTTTTTTAGCATTAGAAAATTGGTACGGAAATAGTAAACTTTTCATATAAAGCCCTGTTCCACCAACAATTATTGGAATTTTATTTAATTTATATGCTTTTTCTATTTCGATTTTACAAAGTTTTACATAATCAGAAACACTAAACTCAACATTTGGATTAACCACATCAATTAAAGCATGAGGATATTTTTCTTGCTCTTGTTTTGTAACTTTTGCTGTTCCAATATCCATATCTTTATATATTTGCATACTATCACATGATATTAAATAGCCATTAAACTCATCACTACATTTTAAACTTAATTTAGTCTTTCCTACTCCCGTAGAGCCCCCAATTAAAATTAGTTTTTTCTTCATTAAACTTTCCTTTTAAACCATTTTTCAAGTTCTGTTTTAGTTATTTCAATAACTGCGGGTCTTCCGTGTGGACATGACAAAGTCATGTTATTTTGTTGCATTAAAGTTAGCAACAAGTCAATTTCTTCTTTTCCAAGTTTATTGCCCGCTCTGACTGATGCCTTGCAGGCTTTTTGCGACAATTTTTCTTTTAATAAATCTGTTGTAGTCAATTTTTTTAAACTTGATAAATCTTGCAAAATATCATTTATAAAATCTTTTAAATTAACGCCATTTAATACGCTTGGGACAGTTGAAATTTTAAAGCAATTTTGTCCAAACACCGAAGTTTCAAAACCTAAACTTGAAATTGCGTCAAGTTTTTCTTCTAAAAACGCTGTTTCAAGTTCGTTTGTTTCAAAAATATAAGGAACAAGCAATGGTTGAACAGACACTTGTTTTTCATTTAAACTTTTAACCAATCTGTCGTAATTTAATCTTTCATGGCAAGCATGTTGATCAAAACAATACATAGAATTATTCATTTCTATTAAGATGTAAGTGTCAAACACCGAACCGATAATTTTATAATTTAAAGTTTCAATGCTTTCAAAAATTTGTTGTTTAGTTGAATAAGATTGAGTAAAANNTATTTTCTTGTTGTAAATTTATGCCACTATCAAATTTCGGTACAACAGTTACTTCTTCAATGTTATTTGAATTTTCAGATACTATTTCTTGATTATTTACACCGCTGTTATCAACTCTATCTAACTGTCTTTTTAAAACTTTTGACATTATTTCATTTTCGCAAAAAGTATCTTGTTTAGTATTTGTCAATTTAGAAAATTTGTTTAAAACTTCAAGTTTTTCTTTTAATCGTTCATCATCTGTAAAATCTAGAATTTCTTTATTATCACTTTGTTTTAAATTAATATCCTTTTCTTGAAAATTGTTTTTATCTTTATTTTCCTCAAAATCTTGAAAACTTTTTCCTGAAATTTCTAGGCCCATGTTTTTATTTTTGTTTTCAAAATTTTTGTTGTCGTCAAAAATGCTAACTTGCTTAATTTCGTTATTACCCATAAGTGCTTTTGAAACGCTACTGAAAAAATAACCATAAATTTTTTGTGTGTTTTCAAATTTAACATCAAGTTTATTTGGGTGAACATTAACATCTACACTTTCATAAGGCAAATCAAAATTTAACACAAAAAGTGGAAATTGACCTTTCATTAACAAATTTTCGTAAGCATTTTGCACGCAAGTTGAAATTAAACTGTTAATTACATAACGATGATTTATTATTAAAGTTTGATAAGTTCGGTTTGATTTTGAATATGTTGGTTTTGAAATATATCCATAAATGTGAATGTTATCAACAGCATAATCAACTTTAATTAAATTATTTAATGTGTCTTTTTTATAAACACTATAAATTGCATCTTCTAAATTAGTTCCGCTTGTTTTATAAACTAAACTGTCATCTACAATATAAGAAAATTTAACATGAGGATTTGCCAAGATATATCTTGACATCAAATTCGTTATTTCGGTTTCTTCGGTTTTTGGTTTTCTTAAAAACTTTTTTCTCGCGGGAATGTTGTAAAATAAATCATTAATTTCAACAATTGTTCCTGTGTTCATAGGATAATCACTAAAATCTTTAATTATTCCGCCCTCAATTACAATTTGCTTTCCTTCCGAAAATTGCTGTTGTTTTGTTTGCATTTTTAATTTTGTCACAGATGCGATAGAAGAAAGTGCTTCCCCTCTAAAACCAAGCGTGGATATATTTGATAAATCGTCAATATTTTTTATTTTACTGGTTGCATGAGTAATAAAAGCTGGTTTTACATCATCTGGGTGAATCCCTTCACCATCATCAACAACCCTAATTTTATCAATTCCACCGCCTTCAATTTCAACAAGAATTTCACTAGCACCTGCATCTAATGAATTTTCTACAAGTTCTTTAACGATAGAAGCGGGTTTTTCAACAACTTCACCCGCTGCAATTTTATTAAATACACTTTCATCTAAAATATTTATTCTCATATTACAAACTTTCCTTTAAATTGTTTAAAATCGAAAATGCTTCTAATGGACTGATTTTGTTTAAATCTAAATCTTTTAAAATGCTTATAACTTGCAAATCTTTTACATTTACCCCACTTGAATCTACCTGATTTTTAACAACATCTTTTTCTTCAAGTTGTTTTAAAACTTTTTTACTGCTGTCTATTATTTCTTGTGGAAGCCCAGCTAGGCTTGCAACTTCTATACCAAAACTTTTATTTGCCCCACCTCTAACAATTTTTCTTAAAAACATAACCGTACCGTTAATTTCTTTTACGGTTATTCGATAATTTTTTACGCCGTCAAGTTTTCCTTCAAGTTCGGTTAATTCGTGATAATGCGTAGAAAATAATGTTTTTGCTTTTAAATGTTTTGACAAATATTCGGTTACAGAATACGCAATTGAAAGCCCGTCATAAGTTGCGGTTCCTCTTCCAACTTCGTCAAGCAAAATTAAACTTTTATCGGTTGCATTTGCTAAAATATTTGCAACTTCTGTCATTTCAACCATAAATGTGCTTTGACCAAACAATAAGTCATCACTTGCACCAATACGAGTAAAAATTCGGTCTGTTAAAGAAATTTCTGCACTTTTTGCAGGAACAAAACTTCCTATGTGAGCAAGCAAAGTTATTAATGCAACTTGACGCATATATGTACTTTTACCTGCCATATTTGGCCCTGTAATTATCATTGTTCGATTTTCATCAGTGTCAAGCAAAGTGTCGTTGTCTATAAACTCACCCTTTTTTAAAAGTTTTTCAATAATTGGGTGTCTGCCTCTTTCAATTTTTATATGATTAATTTTTTCATTTATTAAAGGTTTTACATAATCATTTTCAATAGCAACTAAACTTAAACTAATTAATGCATCAAGTGTTGCAAGCAATTTGCTTGTGGCTTGAAGTTTTGGAACTTCATAGTTTAATCTTTCTCTTAAACTTAAAAACAAGTCAATTTCTCGTTTTAGCGCTTTTTCCTTAGAATTTAAAATTTTGTTTTCAAGTTCTTTAAGCTCTTGAGTGNNTTTCTCAATTCTTTGAATAATTTATATTCTAATGATGTTCTATCATCTTTTGCACGTAAAATTCGTGCCTCTTTTTCTTGTAATTCTTCTGTTACAAATCTCTCTCCGGTTGTTAAAGTTTGTTTTCTGATATATCTGTAAGGAACTAAATCTTTTTGACTGTTAGTAACTTCAAACAAGTATCCAAACACTCTTGAATATTCAACTTTTAAGCCCTTTATTCCCGTAAGTTCTTTTTCGGTTTCAAGCAAATCGTTTATTGCCTCTCCAACATGACTAGATAATCGTTTATTTTCATCAAATTCTTCATCAAAGCCTTCTTTAATATATCCGCCGTCTTTATAATTTACGCATTCAACTTTATCATTAAGCGATTTATCCAATATTTCAACAATTTGTGAAAAATTATCAATTTTTTCATAAATTTCTTTTAAAAGTTTTGTATTAAAGCCTTTCAATTTTTCTTTAATTTTAGGCAAAACTTTAAGACTGCTTCTTATACTTGCACA
Organism: Christensenella sp. UBA7868; assembly: GCA_002501285.1. GTDB lineage: Bacteria > Bacillota > Clostridia > Christensenellales > UBA1242 > UBA7868. Next base: position 6,901 of record DLSG01000047.1, read on the forward strand.
TTCTCGTGGATTAATCGAATTATAACTGATTTTCCCAGATAATCTTTCCAAATCGCAAATCTGTTTTAAAAGTTCTACAAGTTCGTCACGGTTAAATTGATTTTGATTTAATTCTTCAACCCCGTCAAGTCTTTCATTAATTAAAGTTTCATTATAAAGCGGTTGCTCAATAAAGTTTCTTATCATTCTTCCGCCCATACTTGTTGAAGTTTTATCTAAAAGCCACAAAATTGTGCCTTTCTTTTTGCCTTCTTTATTTACCACAAGTTCTAGGTGCTTACGAGTATTTGCATCAAGATACATATAATCTTTGCTGTAATAATATTTAATGTTGTTAATATGATTTAATGCTCTTTTTTGCGTTTTAAACAAATATGAAAATAATGCACCTATGCACACAAGTTGATTTTTACTATTTATTTCAAAAACCTTATAATTTTCAGTTTTAAATTGTTTATAAAAGATATCTTCGCTATTTTTTAAGTTAAAATCTGTATTATCTAAACAATTAAAAGCTGGAATATTTGCGTATTTTACGCCTTGCAAATTAATGCTTTCAAGCATCATTTCGTCATTACAAATAATTTCTGACGGACTAATCATAACCAAAAAGTCGTTTACTCCTTGAAGAGTTTCTTCTGTTGTTATATAAAACTCGCCCGTTGAAATATCTGTAAACGCAATAGAATAATCTTTGTTGAAATATACGCAAGCAATATAATTGTTTTTCTTTTGCTCTAATATTTCATCTTCCATGATTGTTCCAGGAGTCACAATTCTTACGACATCTCTTTCAACAAGTTCCCTACTATTTTCACTAGGTTCAGTTAGTTGTTCGCATATTCCAACTTTATAGCCTTGTGCAAGCAATTTTTTAAGATATATATCACACGCTTTTGCAGGGACACCACACATAGCAACTTTATTGTCAAGAGAACAATTTTTACTTGTAAGCGTTAAGTCTAAAATTCTACTACACAAAACAGCATCTTCATCGAAAAGTTCATAAAAATCACCTAAACGATAAAACAATATAACATCTTTATATTGTTCTTTAAGCGTAAAATATTGTTTCATCATGTTTGATGCACTTTTTTTATCTTTATCCGAAAATAGATAAATTTCTTCCATAGTTTTCTCCCGCTTTTACTTTTTAGATTTTATAAGTTCTTTTTCTAAATTTAAAATTTCATTAACACGTCTATTTTTAATTTCAAGTGGAATTTGGTCTTCCATTTTTTCGGCTTTTGTTCCAGTTCTTGGTGAATACATATAAGCAAAAATCCCGTCATAGCCAACAGTTTTTACAAGATTCACTGTGTCAAGAAAATCTTCTTCGGTTTCGCCTGGAAACCCAACAATCAAATCGGTTGTTAATCTTACATTAGGAATTTTTTCTTTAATATAATTTACAATTTCCATGTAATGTTCAATAGTATATTTTCTGTTCATAAGTTTTAAAATTTTATTACTTCCGCTTTGAACTGGCAAGTGAATTTCTTTACTTATTTTTTCGTTTTCACTAATAGTGTCAACGACTTCTTTGCTTAAATCTTTTGGGTGACTTGTCATAAATTTAATAACGAAATCGCCGTCTAATTTTGCAAGTGTTTTTAAAAGATTGTTAAAATTAACATTTTCATCGTCAATATCGTTACCATAACTATTTACATTTTGTCCAAGAAGAGTGATTGATTTATATCCCTCACTGATTAATTTTTTAACTTCTAAAACAATCTCATTAAAATCTCTACTTCTTTCTCTTCCTCTAACATAAGGCACAATACAATAAGAGCAATAGTTGTTGCAACCATAAATTATATTTACATAAGCATTAACTTTGTCATCTCTTACCATCTTTGTCTGCTCGGGCATTAATTTGTCGTCTGTACAAAATTCAATAACTCGTTTTTGACCCTCTAATTTTTTTAATACAAAGTCTTTAAACTTAAACAAATTATGCGTACCAAAAACAATATCAACAAATGGATAAGTTTTTTCAAGTTTTTCCACCCTATCCTTTTGTTGAGTCATGCAACCACAAACCGCAATGATTAAATTTTTGTTTTTCTTTTTTAAAGGCTTTAACGCACCGATGTTTCCAAAAGCCCTATCTTCCGCCCCTTGACGAATACAACAAGTGTTGAAAAC
>DLSG01000047.1:9107-11510 GCA_002501285.1 Christensenella sp. UBA7868
ATTCATTTGACAACCATAAGTAATTACTAAATATTTTTTATCCATGTTTTTATTATACACTTTTTTTATAAATTTTTCAACATAATTTAACATAAAAAACTAATACTATAAATATGAAAAAAGTTTTGAAAATAAGTTTTATAGTTTTTACAGTTATTCTGCTTTGCGGATTAATCGCTTTTAGCATAATTTTAAATAAGGCGGTTCAAAGTTCTAAAAACATAACCTTCGACAAAAACCTATTACTTTCCGCTTCAACCAAAATTCAAATTTATGATAATAGTTGTAGTTTAATTGAAAGCGATGGTTTAAGTAAAGTTGTAAATTTTGAAAAACTCCCTAGTTTTGTAAAAAATGCTTTTATATCTATTGAAGATAAACAATTTTATTCTCATAAAGGACTAAACTATAAAAGAATAGCCAAAAGTTTTTTAAACAATCTTAAAAGTGGTTATCTTAAAGAAGGAGGTTCTACAATAAGCCAACAACTAATAAAAAACACACATCTATCAAGCGATAAAACTTTCGACCGTAAAATTAAAGAAATTGTTTTAACAAAAAAACTTGAAAAAAATTTTAGTAAAGATGATATTTTGGAAACTTACTTAAATGTTATTTATTTTGGGAACAATTCTTATGGAATAGAAGACGCAAGTTTTAATTATTTTGGTAAATCGAGCGAAAATTTAACTTTGAATGAAGCCGCTACGCTTGCTGGATTGATTAAAGCCCCCACTAGATATTCGCCAATTTTAAATCCCGAAAATTGTTTAAAACGAAAAGATTTGGTTTTAAAAGAAATGTTAAAAGATGGACATATCACAAAAGAAGAATATGATGAAAATATAAACATTCTGCCCAAAATTTCTGCAAAAAACATCACTATTAAAAACATCTATGAACAAGCAACAATTCAAGAAGCAGAAAAACTTTTAAACATGGACGAAAAAGAAATGAAAATGCAAGGTGTTAAAATTTATACATATTTAGACCCAAAAATTCAACAAAATTTAATTAAAATTGTAAATAGTCCCGAGTATTACCATAAAAACAAATATGGCAACACCGCAGATAGTTGTGCAGTTGTTATTGATAATTCAACTGGCGGAATTAATGCGTTTTTTGGAAAATGTGATTACGACTTAATGAATTTGAAACGCCAACCAGGCTCTACAATAAAACCAATTTTAGTTTACGCCCCCGCCCTAGAAGACGGAAAAATCTGCCCAGATTCTTTAATTTTAGATGAAAAAATAAACATAGACGGCTACTCCCCTAAAAACGTTGGTGGCGTATATCATGGTTATGTAAATATAACCCAGTCTATTGAACAATCTTTAAATATTCCAGCCGTTAAAGTAATGGAAATGGAAGGAATAGATAAATGTAAAAAATTTGCAGAAAATGCAGGTCTTGACTTATCAAAAGAAGGTTCTAACTACGCATTAGCACTTGGCGGGTTTAAATACGGAACAAATCTTGTAGAACTTACAAACACATTTTTACCATTTTCTCAACAAGGAAATTTTACAAAGGCTAGTTTTATAAAAAAGATTGAAAATTTTAGCGGAACCTTATATAAAAATAACGAGCAAAAAAATAGAATTATGAGTGAAGAAACCGCATATTTAATGACAAAAATGTTACAATCAAGCACTAAAAAAGGCACAAGTATGCGATTAAAAAATTTAAACTTTGATGTGGCTGGAAAAACTGGAACAGTAGGTATCCCTGGAACAAACCTAAATACTGATGTTTATTCCGTAGCATACACTAAAAATAAAACTTGTGGTGTTTGGCTTGGAAACACAACAGGCAAAAGCGAATTTAATTTGGAAGGCTGTAACAATGGTGGAACATATGCAACAAGTATGCTTAAAAGCGTGTTAGAAACAAGTTTTGATAATAATATTAATAACAATTTTGATTCCGCCCCAATAGGCATTGAAAAAGTTGCTATTGATGAAACTTGTCTTGAAGATTTTCACCAATTAAAAAAGGCGGGTGAAAACACCCCACCAATTTATAAAAGAGTTATTGAAATCAATAAAAAATTCAATAATCTTGAAACCAGCAACAGTTACTCTAACCCTAGCCCTGTTGAATATAAAATAAATATTAAAAATGGAAAGCCCGAAATTGTATTCAATGCTAAAAAATATTTAATTTATAAAATTATGCGAATTGAAGAAGACCAAACAAAATGTTTAGATACAATAAAAAATAAGCATGGCGAAATTTGCTATGTTGACGATTCTTGTGAAAACGATGTCTTTTATAATTATTATATAGAATGTTTTGCTTACAATTATTCAACTTTTACGCAAAGCGCTAAAAGCAAAAGTGAAGTTAAAAAAGTTATAATATTGTAAAAATATCATATAAAACAAAAACTATTCGATT
>DLSG01000041.1:0-169 GCA_002501285.1 Christensenella sp. UBA7868
ACATATAATTTTATGATAAATAAAATAGAAATTTTTAAATTAAACCTTAAAAACAAAAAACATAAAAATTAGACCAAAAAGTAAAAAATTTAAGAACAAAAAAATATCGCTTTGCTTTAAGCGATATTTTTTATAAATGTAGATTTAGATTTAATTTAATTTAATTTAA
>DLSG01000041.1:302-5308 GCA_002501285.1 Christensenella sp. UBA7868
ATCAAAATAAGTGCACCAGTCAAACCAAGCGCTAAAACATACCAGTTTACGGGTTTAATTTGATAAGTAAAAGTTGAAATTTCTTGGTTTTCGTCAGACAATGCCCATTGATGATAATAAATTCCATTTTCTTCAAATTGGTTGTCTGCGTTAGAGTGTAGTTTGCTTTCTGGGGTTGCAAAAGTGTAAATAAGTGTTGCGTCAGAAAGGGCAAAATTATCTCTAAAATAATCTATAATATCATTTGTAACAATAGCGGCATCTTGGGAAGAAAATATTGTTTTTCCTGTGTTTATGGTTTTGTTATATAAAAATTCATTTGACACATTCGAATTATCATTTTCATCAGGACTAATTAAATGAAGCCCATAAAAATATTTAAAAGCATTGTAATTTCTAAATTTTAAACTAGCACTAATAACATCGCCATTTTCAGTAACGCTTGAAGTAACATTGTTTTTAACTGCGATTTTTTCAATTTCCAAAAGTCCGTCATCACGAACTTTGAAAGCGTTAAAGAACGCTTGAAGATATTCGTACATTTTAGTTTTTATATCGTTTTTAACAGATTCTAAATCGGTAAATCCTGCATTTTTTAACGCTTCACCATCAAGTTTTACGCCAATCGAATCTATTATGCTTCCATCGGTGTTTACTATGCGTGAATATTCAATTTGTGCACAGCCTGTTAGAACAAATACAAACACAAGCATAATAAAACATATCGCTATTTTTTTAAACTTTTTCATAGTGATATTATATTACAAACTTAAAAAAAATAAAACAAAATAGTGCCCATTATTTCTTTATTTTAAGATTTTTTGTGTCCATATCCGAAATTTCACAATTTTTTAAAGTTTTTCCAGTTTCAAAAGGCACTTCAACAAAGCCTTGCGGGTAGGAGCATAAATCGCAAATTTTCCATGCTTTTTTTTGAGTGTGTTCATTCCCACAATTTGAGCATTTCCATTTAATAGGAGTTGACGATTCATATAAAGTTTTATTTAAAAGTCCGTTATAGATTTGTTGTAAAAGCATATAGTGACAATTTTCTACGCTAGCCACTCTTTCAAAAATATATCCGATGTCGTCAAAACCTTCATTTTTTGCGGTTTGAGCAAAGCTTGGATAAATGGTTTTCGATTCCATTTGTTCGTCTTCTAGTGTATACTTAAAATGGTCAACAAGTTCTCCATATTTAAACGGATAACCAGCGTTTATGTCAATATTTTTAACCACTTTCCCTGAATTGTTTACAATTTGGTCAAAAAAAGTTTTAGCGTGAGCCATTTCATTTTTTGCAAGAGTTTTTACAGTGTCCGACAAAAAACTGTAACCTTCTTTTAAACATTGTTTACTTAAAAATTGGTATCTAGCACCAGCTTGACATTCTCCTGCAAACGCTCTTGCTAAATTTTTGTATGTTTCACTTTTTTCAAATTTAATACTCATAAAAATCTCCTTCGCTTAAAATTTTTGGCAAAAGATAATAATTTATTCAAAAATATTTGTAAAAATTTTTATTTTCGGCTAAAATGTTTACATGAGAAACATTCAAGGTTTAGAAGAAGAAAAATATTATTTAGGTGATGAAGACGATTATAAAAAAATTTATAATATAATCTCACACATGCCAAACTTTGTTTTATCAAACCAAGTTGAAACAAATTATGTAGATTATTTTTATGACACACCTGATAAATTTTTAGAGCAAAATAGGGCGTCTGTTAGGGTACGAAAACTTGATGATAAGCAAATTTTGTCAATTAAATATGTAAGTTCAAACGCTTTGCAAGAAGAAAAAGTGAGAGAAGCGTATTTGGAAATGCCACTTGATGCAGATATAACATCATATCGTGAAGCACATTTGTTTTTGTCTAATAAAATAAATGATATTTATGCAAGATATTTGGATATTGATATTGTAAGAAAAATGCGAGATTTAAAAGTATATTTGGTTATTTACACAAACAGAACAACTTACGAACTCAAAAATAACCGAGAAATTAGAATCGCTGTAAACTTCGATAGGCTTACATATCAATCTAAATTTATAGAGAATGGCGAAAGTACAGTTAAATTTATTTTATACAATTATCCCGACAAATTAACGCTAGAAACTTTTAATCATTTCATAAAAGAAATAAATCGTCGTGTTTATTTTGTGAATGATAATGAAAGCAAGTTCGAAGCGGGAAAAAGAATTTTAAATTATGACAGATTTAATTTAAAGCCAAAAGATTCTGACGAAGAAGAGGAAGAAGACGAGAGCGAAGATGATTCTAATAAAGAATAAAGTATTAGGTTTATTTTTAAAAAAGTTATTAAAATTAAAAAAAAATTGCCGTTGGGCAATTTTTTAATTACATATATTATTATTATTATTATTATTATTACTAATAGTTTTGTTTTTAACTTAACAGAATTGTTACGTAATGTTAAGTATAAAATTAAATATAAATTGAGTGAACAACTAAATTAAATCTTAAATATCGCAACAAACTTTAATGTTAATATTTTTTAAGACCAAAAATGAAATCAAGAGAAACATCAAAAAGTTTAGAAATAAAAATAAGTTGTTGATAGTTTAACTCATAAATTCCATTTTCAAATCTTGAATATTGTTGTTGAGTCATAAGCATTTTGTCTGCAACCTCTTTTTGAGTAAGTCCACAGATTTTTCTTTCTTCTTTAATCCTTTTTCCAATTTCGCAGGCTAATTCATTTTTCATTTTAAAATTATATAAAATACATCACAAAATGTGTTGACAATACATCACAAAAAGATGTATAATATTGACAAATAAGAAAGAATATTCTTATTTTATTAAATTTTTACAATTTTGTAAATCAATTAAACCAATGCAAACCCGCCTTTATGCATTGGTTTTTTTGTGCAATTTTATTAATTGGTTAAAAAATATGTAATATGTTTTTGAACATTTATTAATAGATTGTTTTTTTAATTGAAACATTTTTATTAAATTTTCATAAATAAATAAGAATAAAAAATTTGTTTATATTAAAATTCAACTAAAAATTTGTCATATACAACCTTTTAAATCAATATAAATATTTTAGAATTTGTTTTTTTGACAAGATTAGTGTAAATAAGCCAATAATCTTGCAATGAAATAAAAATAAAATAATATAAAATTGAAGGTGGGATATATGCATTTTGTAGTTGTGAAAATGAAATCTCTTATGATGTTCGTTGCGGTTGTTATGGTAACAATAATGCTTTCGATAAGTTTTAACGGCACCCCTGCAGCGGCGGTATATTTTGGGGAAAGTTTTAGGAAAGTGCCTATTTACAATGTAAAAACGGACGAAAAAGTTGTTGCTATAAGTTTTGATGCTGCTTGGGGAGCGGACAAGACCGAAAAAATTATGGAAATTTTGAAAGAATATAACGCTAATGCCACATTCTTTCTTGTTGGTTTTTGGGTTGAAAATTATCCTGAAATTGCAAAAAAAATTCATGAAAATGGTTTTGAAATTGGAACGCATTCAAACACGCACCCCGATATGGTAAAACTTGACGGCGAACAAATGAAGTTGGAACTTGAAACAAGTGCAAAAATAATTAAGGATACAACAGGCGTAGAAGTTGAATTGTTTAGACCTCCGTTTGGAAGTTACAACAACACGCTACTTGACACGGCAGAGAGTTTAAACCTTAAAACAATTCAATGGGACGTAGATAGTTTGGACTGGAAAGGAATTAGCGGTGTAGATATTACAACGAGAATTTTAAACAAAGTTTTTAATGGTTCAATTATTCTTTGTCATAATAATTCCGATCATATTTTAGACGCCCTTCCGCTTGTTTTAGACAGACTTCAAAAGCGTGGTTATACAATAAAATGTGTTGGCGACGTAATTTATAAGGATAATTATACAATCAATCATCAAGGCACACAAATAAAAAATGCATAATTGAAAAACGAAAGGAGAATTTTTATGAACTACGAATTATTACAAAACAATGAAGCAAGACTTTGGGGTAAAATTGTATCAACCCCAGTTTATAGCCACAGCGTTATAGACGAAAAATTTTATGAATTTAATTTGGAGGTGCCAAGACTTAGCGATTCGAGTGATGTTATTCCTATAACTATTTCGGAAAAACTTTTGTTAAATCAAGATTTCAGCCTAAACAATCTTGTAGCATTAAGCGGTCAGTTTAGGAGTTATAACAAATTAGTTGACGGAAAAAGTAAACTAATGCTTACTGTTTTTGTCCGAGAACTTTTAGAAGTGGATACAAGCGTAAATCCAAACATCATCATTCTTAAAGGCTATTTGTGTAAACAACCTATATTTAGAACAACACCTTTTAAAAGAGAAATCACAGATATTTTGCTTGCGGTAAACAGGGCGTATAATAAAAGTGATTATATTCCAGCAATTGCATGGGGAAGAAATGCAAGGTTTGTTAAGGATATGCCTGTTGGAACTAAACTTGAAATTGAGGGGAGAATACAATCCAGACTTTATCAAAAAAAGATAAGTGAAACAGAAAATGTTGAAAAAGTTGCTTATGAAATTTCAATTTCAAAATTAAATGTTATTGAAAACGAACTTATAACGAATGTGGAACTTGAAAGAAATAAAAAGAATGTTAAAAGTGTAAGTGAGTAGATACCATAAAAACTAATTAAAAATATAAAAAAGATTAAAAAAGTGTACAAAACCGCCCAATTTAGGCGGTTTTTTGCTTTTATTTTATTGATTTTTGTAAATTTTAATTCAAATTTCAAATTGGTTTAAAAAATTTATTTTAAATTTTAGTCTGGTAAATATAAATAGAAAATTAAAAGTGTTATATTTAATTTTAATTAAAAAAAATTAAATTTAATGCTTAAAAAGAAACATCATTAAAGTTTTTGGTAAAAATTTCTTAAATAAATCTATTTACAAAACAAAAAAACTTTGTTATAATTAAATCGTTAGTTATCCAGACAAACGCGTGAGAAATTACGAGGAAAGTCCGAGCATCACAG
>DLSG01000017.1 GCA_002501285.1 Christensenella sp. UBA7868
AATAAATTAAATTAAATTAAATTACAAGTTTTTGACCAATAAATAGGACTTTTGTTTTAAGATTATTTTTTTCTTCCAAATTTTTAACTGTTGTGTTAAATTTTTGCGCAATAGCGGTTAAATTATCTAGTGGTTTAACAACATAAATATGAGCGTTTTCACAACTTATGTAAAGCACATCTCCTTTTAAAATTTCGCTAGAACTTAAACAATTATCTTCTATTAATTTACTTTCCAATATCTTAAATTTGTTTGAAACATCTTTAAGCGTTTCATTTTCTTTAACAACATATAAAAAATTTTTATTTTTAATCAGTTTAATTTCCATAAAAAACTCCTTAACTTATTATATTTTAAAAAGACCAACAATATAATTAAATATGTTTAAAAATTTATTTAAAGCAGTATTTATTATCACCTTCTTTTCAATCTTAACCCGAATTATAGGGTTTTTTATTCGCATTTTTATGAGCAGGACGCTTGGAGCCGAAATTATAGGCATTTATCAAATAGCGTGTAGCATTGCAGGTGTTTTTTTAACGATAGTTTCAAGCGGAATTCCACTAACTATTTCAAGATTTTCCGCCGAATATCTTGCAAAAAGTGACTATGATAAAAGCAGTAAAATGATAACTAGCGGAACTATTATTTCAACGGGACTAGCATTAGTTGTTTGTTTATTGACATTGATATTTAAACCTTTAATAGTTACACTTTCTCAAAGTTCTTTAGTTGCTTCTGTTTTAATCGCACTATTGCCAACAATTATTGCAACCGCTCTTAATGTTGGCTTTAAAGGCTATTTATGGGGTGCCCAAAAGCATTTTGCTAATTGTTTCGTAGATTTTGTTGAACAAATAATTAAATTCGTTTTAATGATTATTTTGGTGCCATCAAGTCCTAACCTAGAACAAGCAATAATCAATTGTGCATTATCTGTTTCTATCGCTTGCGTTCTTGCAACAACTTTAAGTATGTGTTTTTACTTTAAACACAAAGGTCGTTTTTCAAATCCGAAAGGATATTTTAAACCCTTACTTAAAAAATCAACCCCAATCACAATGCTTCGAATAGCATCTAGTGTTGGCGGAATGTTAATTTCGTTTATTATGCCATTAATGCTTGTAAAGGCTGGCTATACTTACGCCCAAGCGATTTCACTTTTTGGCATAGCACTTGGAATGACTCTTCCCCTTCTTTATCTTCCTAATACATTAGTCGGCTCACTCTGCACGGCGTTAATTCCAGACCTAGCTAGACTTAAAGCCGAAAACAACACCCAAGAATTTACTCAAAAAGTTAAAACAAGTTTCGTGTTTTCTGTTTTTATTTCGTTATTTTTAGTGCCATGTTTTACGGCTGTTGGAAAAGAAATTGGATTATTTGTTTACAACAACGAATTAAGCGGTGTAATGCTTCAATATTCCGCTTTAATTATGCTTCCTATGGGAATTAACGACATTGCTTCAAGCGTTTTAAATTCGCTTGGCTATGAAATTAAAAGTTTTAAAAATTATGTTTTTGGAAGTATTTTTCTGATTTTATCAATACTACTTCTTCCCTCATATTTTGGCATTTATGCACTACTTATCGGAATGACTGGTTCACTTGTTATTTCTGGCTATTTAAACCTTAAAATGATAAAAAAAGAACTAAATTTGAATAAAATTATCATTAAAGAAATGACACTTATGTGCTTATTTCTTATTCCATCAATACTAATTAATGAATTTACTTTTAATTTACTTTCAAAAGTATTTACAACATTTTTCTCTATTGCTATAAGTTCGATTTTAGGAGTAATTTTCTTTACAACTCTTTGCTTAATATTTAAAATATTTACCTTAAACGCTCTTTTAATTAACTTTAAAAATATTAAGGTTTTAAAACGAAAAAGAAAACTTAAAAAAAGTGTTAAAGAATAATGACACTAAAATATTTACTTAAAAAATTTTTATGATACAATACTGACATTGAAAATTTTGATTTAAAATTAATGCTAGATTGAAAAGATAAAATATTCTTTTCAATCTTTTTATATGTAATCAGAAATAATAACATTGGGAGAAAATAAAATATTTTTCTTTTTCAGAATTTTTACATATTTTTTTGCAAACTCATATAATGTTTCTACACGATAAATTTTACACAATTTTTTTGCAATAATTTGTCCAACTTCTCCACTCTCAAATATTTTTATGTGTGGATTTACAAATATAATTAAATCAGAATTTTCAATTACTTTCTTAATTACACTTTTTGAAATTTCAATGGAATTTAATTCTTTTTTTCTTGCATGAAATTTTTATATTCATTAATAAAACTTATATCTTCATTTATTTTAACATAAGGATATTTGGGAATAAACTCATTGTTTAAATCATAATAAACTTCATATTCCAATTGTGATAAACAAGTTAAATAAAAAGTATCTATTTTATGATTTTTAATCAAATCATCCAAAAACTGATTAAAACTATATTCTCCATACATTCCAAAACTTTCTTGTTTATAAGAGATTATACAACATTTTTTCATAAATACCTCATTTTTAATATTATCATTATGAAAATAAAAAGTCAACCAAATTTGGACAATGTCCAAATTTGGTTGTATTTTTAAAAGTCCTATTAGATACACTAATTTTAAAGGAGATTTTTATGACAATTGGTGAAGCTTTTAAAATTAGATTTTATGAACTTTTAAATGAAAAAAATATTACTATACATAAATTTGTAAAAGATAATTGCATTGCAAGATCTACATTAGTTAATATTTTAAATGGAAACACAAAAAATCCTTCAATGGGTATTTTATTTCAAGTTTCATACGGATTTGAATTAACACCGATAGAATTTTTAAATTGTGATGTGTTTAATCAAGAAGATTTAGAATTTTTGTAAAATAAAAAATCTTTTCTAAAAGTGCTTTACGGCACTTTTTTTTGATTAAAAATTTTTTATATGTTAATTATTTTTAATATGTTTACATTAATTGCAAGATGTTTAATAATTTATTTAATTGTTTTGTGCGTTTTTAGGCTTATGGGCAAACGACAACTTGGCGAACTTCAACCTTTTGAATTTGTTATAACTTTAATTGTTGCTGATTTGGCAACTTTACCTATGGCTGACACTGCAATTCCGTTAATTCATGGTATTGTACCTTTAATCACGCTTTTACTTTTACATTTTGGAATATCTGTTTTAATTCAAAAAAGTTTGGTTTTTAGAAAAATTATAAGCGGAAAACCTGTTATCATTATCTCTCCAAAAGGAATAGATTACGAAAATCTTAAAAAATTAAATTTAAACCTTAACGATGTTCAAGAAAGTTTAAGAAATTTGAATTATTTTAGTTTTGAAGACATTGAATACGCAATTGTTGAAACTAACGGTAAAATTACTGTAATTCCAAAAGTTGGCTCTACCCCAGTGACGATTGATGACTTAAAAATTTCTAAACCCGAAAACAGACTTTTGGTTATGTTAATTTCTGACGGAAAACTTATAAAAGAAAATCTCGCTCTTTGTAAAGTTGATGAAAATTTTATTTTAAGAAACATTAAACGAGCGGGTGAAACAAAAATCAAAAATATTTTAGTTTTTACATTAGATAATGATGGAAATATGTACATTCAAGCAAAAAACAAGCAATATGTTACTTTAAAAACGACTTTTGAAGGCGGTGATAACTGGTGAAAAGAGGATTTATAATTATAACAATATTTTTGATTTTAATTGGAGTTTGTATTTGGGAAGATGTTTATTTAAGCACTAATCTTAAAACTTTAAATGAAAAAGCCACAGAACTTGCTTCGATTGTAAGAAACAGCGAAGATGTAAACAGCGAAATTGTGAAAGATAAAATTAAAGAACTTGACGAGTTTTGGGCAAAAACAGAAAATTATTTTTGTTTGGTGGTTAATCATATTAATATGGAAGAAGCAGGTGAACAGATTACTAAAATTAAAACTTTCAGCGAACTTAACCAAAAAGAAGAACTTTTAATTGAAGTTGATTTACTTGTTTATTTTTCGGAAAGTTATCAGCATATTATTGTTCCGCACATTCAAAACATTTTATAATTTAATATAAAAAAGAGCACATTTATAAAAATTCATGTGCTCTTTTTCATTTTTAATAATTAATATTTTTAAAATTTAATAAAATTAATATTTATTTTAAGATTAATTTTTGCTTTTAAAATGATTTAATTAAATTTTAACAATTTCATAGCCGTCTTTATTATCTTTTATGTTATAGCCTTTAATAATTAATTCTTGTCTTAATTCGTCTGCTTTTTTAAAGTCTTTTGCTTGTTTTGCAAGCCATCTAGAGTTTGCTAAATTTAAAATTTCTTGTGGAATATTCCCCGAATTTTTATCATTAACCGATTTTATAAAATCGTCCGCATCTTTTTTAAACAAGCCAAGTAATTTGTAAGTATTTCTAATTGCATTTACATCTTCTAGAGATTGAGGGTCATTATTATTAAATTTTTGATTTATTGTTTTAAAGTAACCAAATAAATTTGAAATTGCTTTTGAAGTGTTAAAGTCATCATCCATAGATTTATTAAAATCTTCATCAATAGACATAGTTACTTTGTCCGTTTTTCCAAATTTATCTTCAACTTTTTTAATGATTTGATAAAAATTTGTAAGTTGTTTTTCGGCCTCGTCAAACAAACCATCAACAATATTAATATCATTTTTATAATTTGTTTGAAGCAATGCAAAACGAATTACTTCACTATCATATTTATCTAATAATTCGTCAAGAAAAATACTATTTCCAAGAGATTTACTCATTTTTTGTCCATTAATTTTAACAAGTCCGTTATGAATCCAAAAAGATGCAAACTGCTTGCCTGTTAAGGCTTCGGTTTGTGCAATTTCATTTTCGTGATGTGGGAACAATAAATCTCTTCCACCACCATGAATATCAATTTGCTCGCCAAGATTATAATAATTCATTGCACTACATTCAATATGCCAACCTGGTCTTCCTTTTCCCCAAGGGCTTTCCCAAAAAATTTCATTTGGTTTAGCACTTTTCCATAGCGCAAAATCAAGCGGACTATGTTTATTTTCTAGCAAATCAACTCTCACCCCGTCAAGAGTATCTTCTAAATTTCTATGGCTTAATTTTCCATATTCTTTAAATTTTTTTACATCATAATAAACATCGCCTTCGTTTGTTGAATAAGCATAGCCTTTTTCAATCAGTTTTTCAATAAACTCTATAATTTGAGGGATAGTTTCTGTGGCTTTAAGTTCCATTGTAGGTTTATCAACCCCAAGTTTTTGCATAGACAAATCAATTGCTTGCATATTTTCTTTTGCAAAGTCCATCGCGTTTACATTAAGTTTTAAAGCATTTGCTATAATTTTGTCGTCAACATCGGTGTAATTTCTAGCATAAGTTACTTTGTAGCCTTTCTTTTCTAGATATTTTCTTATTATATCAAAAACCATTGCTTGAATTGCGTGACCAATGTGGGCTTTTCCGCTTACAGTAATACCGCACGCATACATTTTAACTTTGTTTTCTTCAAGTGGCTTAAATTCTTCTTTTTGTCGTGTTAAACTATTATAAATTTTCATAAAAACTCCTTTTAAATAATAGAAAATATTTAAGTTTTTGTCAATCAAAAGGACACATTTATATTTATTATGCTTTATTTTTTTGTTTTGTAAAAAATATTTTTTTAAAATTAAACAAAAAACCCGCTGATTTTGCGGGCTTTTATTTAAAAAATTATTAAAAAATTATTAAATTTAAAAAGGAGATTTTAAGATGGTTAAATCTAAAAACAAAAAAAGCGTTATCGCTCTAATTGCTATGGCTTTCCTTCTAGTTGCTTCTATCTGTCTTGCTGCTACTGGTGCATGGTTCACAAGTGCAAAAACAGATGCTGGTAAAACTTTAACTTTCGGTAAAGTTGAAATTACTGTAACTAGTGCTAAAGGCTTAGAAGTTGTGAAAGGTAACAAAGCTGGTGATTACCTAGAAGCTACTAATGTAATGCCAGGTGATAGTCTTTCTTATGAAGGAACAATCGCTAACGAAGGAGATGAAGCTTACTTATTCGTTAAATATAGCGTAGATGGTCTAGCTGCAGATGCTACTGTAACATTCCAAGTTGGTGGTATTGATGGTGTTAAACTTGAAGGACAAACTGATGTTTACTATGTTAAACTAGATAAAAAAGGTGGCGCTAATGCTAACTCTTCAGTTAAATTCGCTGTAGAATTAACTGGTGAAAAATATGACAATGATTATGCTACAAAATCTATCACTGCTGTATTAAAAATGCAAGCTATCCAATATGCTAACTTTGCTGATGCCGCTACTGCTTATGCACAAGTTGCTGAAAGTTTAGCTGCTTAGTATTCTAGTATAATTAGATAATCAAACAAAAAACTCGCTTTAAGCGAGTTTTTTAATTATTAAAAAGGAATAAACAAATGTATTCAAAACAACATTATATTCCACAATGTTTTATGAAAGCGTGGAGCAATAATGATAATGTGAATTATTATAATATTTCAAAAAGTAAGTACGAAAATAGAAATATATCTTCAATTTTTTATAAAAAGCATTTATATTCTTATTCAAGAAAAAATATTTATAATATGCCTCCACAAGAAAAAAACGCTTTTTATGATGTTTTAAAAGATTATATAATTAAAAATGAATTAAATGAAATTGTTGATTTTGATTGTGCAATCTTTAATGGGTTATCATCATTTAATGTTTATAAAAATGGTAAGAAATTGGCAAAATCAGAAAAAAATAATATAGACCATTTACTTGATACTATTAAAAGTCCAACGTTAGAAAAAGAATTTTGGGAAATGGAAAATTCATGGGAGAAAATTCTTTCAGATTTAATCAATTTTCATCAATGCTTTTATAGAACAACAAGTTACAAAAAGGCATATCGTGCTTTTGATAAATATATTACGAAAAATGCAGTCGATATTGCAAAATTTGTGTACTATTGCATTTTACGTAACCCTTTTTCAATGGAAAAGCCTTTAACTTCAATAAATAATCTTTTTTATTCATCTAACAGTGATAATTTTATAAAACAAATACAAAATGATGGGGTTTTTAAACAGATACTAAATTCAAAAGAAAATTTTTGTAATAAATTTTTTGAAGATAAAGGTTTGATTTTTTATGTGACTTTAAATGGAAATTTTCCTTGTTTTCAAAATATATTAACAAAAATAAAAGATAGTAAGATTTTATCTAATGGTAGTTATATAGCATTAACACCAAACATTTTATTAAAAATAGTAACTTGTAAAGAAAAAAAATTTATACAATTAGTTGATATTACTAAAAGTTCTGAATTAATTACAAAAGAATTAATAAAAAACAATAATACAAATTATATAATAAAAGAAATTATATAAAATTAATAATAAATTAATTCAACAAAAAAACTCGCTTATAGCGAGTTTTTTATTTATTTAATTATTAATATATTTTAATGTTTAAACATATAAAGCACATCATCTTTAACAACCAAATATTTATCATTTGTAGTTTCAAAATATTGATCATAAGTTCCAATAACTTTTTCTTCGATAATAGATGCTGATTCAACAGTGTTTCCGTCGTCGTCAGTAGAGTGAGTAATATTAACAGTTTTTCTAACCATTTTATCACCATTTTTCATATAAACTCTAATTGTATCTCGGGAGTCTTTATCATAATAAGCGGTTACATTTGTGCCTTTTCCAAGATCGAAAGTAGTTGCGTCTGCGGTAAGTTTAAAATAAAGAATATTTGAAAGATTTTTTCTTGTTACAATTATTCTATAATCTTCTTTAAGCATTGGGTTGTAATTGTCATAAATATTAGCACAATAAGCGCCATTTAATTTTTCAGTAGTTAAAGACCCAGTGTTAACATTTGTATGAGCCAGATTACCCGACCATCTTAACCAAATTTCTTTGTTTATAAAACTTGTGTGAAAAGTGTAAAAAAATTGATTTGTTGAACTATTATCAATCATGGAAGTATAAGCAGATGGGAGGCATGTTAGTACTTTAAATTCTTGATTTGAGATCCTGTCAATAGGCACCCCCTCAATGTCTATTCCGGCGTAACAATAAACGCCTTTCAAAAATATATTTGTATAGGGTTTAAATGTCGCAAGAATACATTGAAAATCTCGAACATTTTCGGCTTCTAAATCATATTTTTTTGATAAATCTGCGGGGTTCATTGTGTCAGTTTTAAGTTTTAAGCAATAGCCATTATAGTTTTCAACTTTGGAAATTATCGTTTCGTCAAATTTAGTAAAGCATTTATACTTTGTTGGTTTAGATAAAATTTTAATATTTTTGCCAAAAACTTCAACTTTAAAACTGTAAACCCTTGCATTTTTATTTGTTAAATAAACATACATGAAATTGCCATTTTCTTGAACTGCGACACCTTCGATTGTTTCGCTCATAATATGACGACCTTTTTTAAAAGATAATCTTTTATAATTTTTATCAGTCGATATGATTTTAGAATCTGGAAAATAAATATCAAAAATACTATCTGCAGTAACTTCGGCATCAACAGTTACAGTTGCACTAAATGTTTCACCTTCGCAATAAATTGCAAAAAGAGTTAAAACGCCATAATTGTTGTTTCCAAATTCATTAATTATATAAGATTTAGTACACTCAACGCAGTCACTTGTGTTTTTAACAGTGCCGTCAGGCACATATTCGGTAAAAGGTTCATCAAGTTTAAAAGGGTCTTCGCTAAACTCTTTTGGAATAGGATTTTCAGTTAGATAGTTGTTCACATCATTTAATTTGTCATAAATAGTAGTTAAGTCAATATCGCTAGTGCCTTTAATGTCGTCACAAATATCATTCGTAAGTTTAGTTTGGTTAAAAGTGCCAGCACCCGAAGACGACCCAGAACCTTTGCTGTCCATATATCCACGCAAGTCACGATCAAGTCGCTCAACCTTGTCTAGGGTTTCATTTGTTATTTGTTCAATATCCATAATTTTCTCCTTAAAATTGCAAAAATTATATCAGGAAAACACAAAAAATAAGCAAATTAGTGCCAAATTTAAAGTAAATTTATTAAAATTCAAGTATTATTAACATAAAAAGAAAAAAATCGAAACATTATTAGTCAATTTTTTTATGAAAAAAAAGAACAAAAAAATCGAAAAAGGAAAGATTTTAAAATAATTTGTAAAATATTTGGAACTTAATTTTGAAAAAAAGAAATACAAAAAATGGCATTTTTTCTTGATTTAGTGCAAATATTATGCTAAAATAAGAGTATAATAATATTATAAAGGAGATTAAAGATATGAAAAATTTGGCAAAATGTTTGTGTCTAGCACTATTAGTTACTGTAATGATTCCAGTAATCAGCGTATTAACTGCGTGCGGTGATGTGAACACAATTTATGTATCAACTATGGAAGGCTTGAAAACAGCGCTAGAAAGTGATAAACAAACAATTAAATTGTCGCAAGACATAAATACAACCGAATCTATTTATATTACAAGAAAAGTTACTTTTGATTTGAATGGAAAAACAATTGAAGCAAGCGGTTATGACGGAGTTTTCTGTGTAAGCGGTGAAGGAGAACTTACAATCACAGGAAAAGGTAACATTATTGCAAAAGAAGACAATGATTATGCTATGGCAATTTGGGCAAAAGAAAATGCAAAAGTTGTAATTGAAAATGGTAAATTTTCACAAAATGTTACAGGAACAGACTCTCAATATGATATGATTTATGCAAGTGGTGCTGCTCAAATTACAATTTTAGATGGAGAATTCGAAAGCGTTACTCCACAATGGACTTTAAATTTAAAAGATGCAGACAATAAAGTTGCAAAAATGATTGTTAAAGGCGGAAAATTTGTTGGTTATAATCCTGCAAACAGTTTAACAGAACCAGTAGGCGTAAGTGCTAACTTTGTGGCTGATGGTTATAAATCAGAACTTGTTGAAGGAACACAAGATACTTACAGAGTTGTTGAAGTAAAATAAAAAAATAAATAAAATAAAAATCTTAAAATCTTTTTAAATAAATTAGAACTCCCATTTCGTGGGAGTTTTTTTATAAAACTAAAAATACCATAAAAACAACTAGACTAAAAATTTTAAATTAGCATTGTATAAAAAAATAAATAAATTATAAAGAAAAACAATAAATAATAAAACATTTTAATAAATAAATTGTGATTTTAGTAAGAAATAGGAAATTGTGGATTTTGTCAAATTTCTTTTTAATGCAAAAAAAGAATATAATTTTTAAACTTTTATAAAAAAATAAAAGACTAAAATAAAATGGTGGTAAATATAAAAATTTGCTTATTTATTTGCTTAAAATAAGAAATTAATATATAATTATAAGGTAGTAAAAAGGAGATAAAATGAATTTAGGAAGAGAATTTAGAACCCAAATATCAGGGAAAGAACTTGTTGTAGAAACAGGCAAATTTTGTTTTCAAACAAACGGACATTGCATAGTTTCTATGGGCGAAACAAGAGTAATGGTAAATGTAAATATGAGTAAAGCCCCTCGTGAAGGAATGGATTTTTTCCCACTAGGAGTTGATTTTGAAGAAAAAATGTATTCAGTTGGTAAAATTCCAGGTGGATATAAAAAGCGTGAAGGAAGGGCGAGTGATAAAGCAATTTTAACTTCAAGACTAATTGATAGACCAATTAGACCTTTGTTTCCAAAAGGATTTTACAATGATGTAGAAGTTGTTGCAACTTGTTTAAGCGTGGATCCAGATTTCGCACCAGAAGTTTTAGCAATGATTGGATCATCAATTGCTTTAACAATTAGCGATATTCCGTTTGCTGGCCCAACAGGAAGCGTTGTTGTTGGTTTGATTGGTGATGAATATGTTATTAACCCAACAGTATCAGAGCGTGAAAAAAGCAGACTTCATTTAACTGTTTCTGGCACAAAAGATGCAGTTTTAATGGTTGAAGCAGGAGCAAAAGAAGTAACAGAAGACGAAATGCTTAAAGGAATTATGCTTGCTCATGAAGAAATTAAAAAAATTGTTGCTTTTATTGAATCTATCCAAAAAGAAATTGGAAAACCAAAAGTTGAAATAGAATATTATCATGTTCCAGAAGATTTAGACAAAGCGGTTAGAGAATACGCATACGAAAAAGTTGAAAAAGTTATGGAGAATTTCGACCGTACTGCTCGTGACGAAGCAGAAGAAGCAATGACAAATGATGTTCTTGCACATTTTGCTGAAACTTTTAAAGACCAAGAAAAAGACATTGTAAATAGTTTGTATTACATTAAAAAAGAAGTAATGCGTAAAAAAATTATTGATAATGGTGTTCGTCCAGACGGAAGAAGTTTAACGGAAATTCGTCCAATTTGGTGTGAAACTGGTATGCTTCCAAGAGTTCATGGAAGTGGTGTTTTCACTCGTGGTTTAACACAAGTTTTAACAACATTAACACTTGGTTCAATTTCGGATATGCAAAAACTTGAAGGTTTAGACGAAGAAGATTGTAAACGTTATATGCACCATTATAATATGCCAGGATATTCAACTGGTGAAGCAAAACCTTTAAAAAGTCCAGGAAGAAGAGAAATCGGTCATGGTGCACTTGCAGAAAGAGCATTAGAACCAGTTCTTCCAAGCGAAGAAGAATTTCCTTATGCAATTAGAACTGTAAGTGAAGTTTTGTCAAGTAATGGTTCAACAAGTCAAGCAAGCGTTTGCGGTTCAACACTTGCGTTAATGGACGGTGGTGTTCCTATTAAAGCACCAGTTGCTGGTATTGCTATGGGGCTTATTAAAGACGAAGCAAAAAATAAAGTTGCAATTCTTTCTGATATTCAAGGGCTTGAAGATTTTCTTGGCGATATGGACTTTAAAGTTGCTGGAACTGAAAAAGGTATTACAGCAATTCAAATGGATATAAAGATTAAAGGAATTGACGAAAATATTTTAAAAACAGCATTAAATCAAGCAAAACAAGGCAGAATGCATATTTTGGGTAAAATGCTTGAAGTTATTGATAAACCTAAAAAAGAATTGTCACCATATGCTCCAAAAATTATTACATTTGATATTAATCCAGACAAAATTAAAGATGTTATTGGCAGTGGCGGAAAAATGATTAACAAAATCATTGACGAAACTGGCGTTAAAATTGACATTACAGACGAAGGCAAAGTTATGATTGCGTCAAGTGATAGTTTTATGAATGAAAGAGCAAAAGAAATGATTCTTGATATTGCAACAGAACTTGAACTTGGAAAAACTTATGAAGGCAAAGTTGTTCGTATTATGCAATTTGGTGCTTTTGTTGAATGCTTAAAAAATAAAGAAGGAATGATTCATATTTCTAAACTTTCAAAAGAGCATGTTGACAAAGTTGAAGATGTTGTTAAAATTGGCGACAGAGTTTTGGTTGAAGTTATTAAAATTGACGAAAAAGGTAGAGTTGATTTAAGACTTGTTGAGAAACTTTAATTTAAGTTTGTAATATTTTAATTTATATTTATTTAAAAATTGTATTTCAAAATTTTTATTTTAAAAGATAAATTAAGTAATAAAATATTAGAAAATTTATTAAATCAAAATTTTAAATTTTTCTATAAAATTTTGTTAATAACACTAATATAAATAATTAAAACAAGTGGCAGTGTTTTGTCACTTGTTTTTTTTAAATTGAGTTATTAAAAAAACTAAAACATAAAAAAATTATGGCAAAATAAAAAATTAAAGCCAAATTGATTAATATTTATAAATAATAACAATTGTTATAATTTTCTATCATATAAGTTTTAGTTGTTAAAATTTTGTTAAAATGATATAATTTTTGTGAGGTAGATTTTGAATACGAATGAAAACGAAAATGTAGAAAAAGTGATAGAAAATATAAACTTTGCAGAAAATGAAAATAACTTGATACAAAGTGAAAGTTTTAATACTTCAAACGATAAAAATTTTGAAAATTTAGAATTAATTAAAAATAGTCAGTTTGCAAGTAACGAAATTAGTCAAACACCTAAAAAGGTCCATTATTCAAATATTAGTTTAATTAGATTATTAGCAACAATATTTATCATAACTTATCACTTTCTTTATTACTGGACAGATGTTGCACAAACTTACTTTCCGTTTTATTTTGCGGTTCCAATCTTTTTGTTTATAAGTGGATTTTTATATTCTAAAAAACAAATAAAAGATGTGAAAAAATTTTATTTTAAAAATTATATAAAAATTTTAGTGCCTGTTATTTTATTTTTTGCAATATATTTTACGATATTTTTAATTTTTTTTATTTTTAATATTAAACTAGAATTAATAGAAGTCCTTCCTTGTGGTAAAAACGCTAACATTTTTGGGCATCTTTGGTTTATTTATGCAATATGTTTATGCTATTTTTTCGTTCCACTGATAAACTTTTTTATAACAAATAAAACTAATAAAAGGAAATTTATTTTATTTATATCATTTATTATTATAACTTGTTTAATAGATATTTTTCTTATGGCCTTTTGTGGAAGTTGTTCAATGTTTATTCCGTTTCTTATAGGTTATTTCTTTAAATATTTATACGAAAAAATTGGAGTAAAAGCAAAAACCACTTTATCTATTTTAGGTTTGATAGTTTTTATTTTATCATCTGTTTTTCATTATTATTTAGTCAATTTTATAGGAAATTTTAAATATTTTGAATTAGTTAAAGAACTTACAATTGTTTTGATGGGGGTTTCTTTTACAGTGTTTTTGTTAATTTCTTTTGAATTTTTAAATAAAAAAGATATAAAAACTCAAAAATTATTAAATATTTCAGACAAATATTCGTTTTATCTTTACATCGTTCACCCAATATTTATGCTTGGTGGGTTATCTGCTAAAAAAATTACTAATAATATATATTTAGCAATTTTTTTAGTGATAATATTTACAATTGTTTTTTCTGTTATTCTAGAATTTTTAACTCAAAAAATTTGTAATAAAGTTTTAAATATCAAAAAAAATAAATCTAAAATTTAACAAAAAAATTAACTAAAATTTTTAATATTTCTATTCAAAATACTTTAATATGTGGTATAATATAATCAAAAAAGGGGGAACAAATTTTGCAATATATTTCGCCACTTAATGGTAAACCAAAAAACAACGGCAAAAAGAAACTTGCCATTTGTTTGGTTGTCCTTTCAAGTATTGCTTATTTTGCTTTGTTTACTGGGCTAATTGGTTTTTTAAAATATTTTTTGTTAGGATTTTTTGGGCTTTTTGCTTATCCGCTTTTTTTTGGTGGATATTGTTTAAGTTATATGTTTTTTAAAGACAAAAAATTTGTAATGCCAAAACGTTTTATTGTTTATATAAGTTTAGCATTAGTGGGGATTTTAGGTATTTTCCATTTGGCGTTTTCATCTTATGTTAGCGTAGCGTCCTATGGTGGATATTTGTCTGAACTTTATAATAGTCAACTTTCAGTTGGCGGATTGTTAATGGGAATTTTCACTTATCCGTTAATTATATCAATACAATATTTTGGGGCGTATGTAGTTTTTGGAATTTTATTAATTTTTTCTGCTTATAAAATTATAGACTTTTTCTTAATCAACAAAAATAGTAGCAATTTTATTAAAACAAATAAAAAACAAAAAACTAGAATAGAAGAAGTTAAAATATCAGATGCTGCAACAAGATATTTAAATGAACAAATATTTAAAGACGAAGAAGAGAAGGTTAAACCTGAAAGTCCTAAAATTACTGTTGATGCTGAAATTGAACAAGAAGAGAATAAAAGAACTCTTGCAAAACAAAAACTTGGGCTTATGGAAATTAGGAATGGACAGGTTCCAAGGAATAATCAAATAGATACCTTTGAAAAAGTTTATGGGAATAATAGGCCTGCGCCAATATTTGAAGAAGAAAGTGCAACCGATGCTGAAATAAATAATAGATTAAATAATTTTGATGCATTTAATTCGTCAAGTTATTCGGGGAGAAATTATAGCAGTTCTAAAAGTACTAAACAACAAAATTTAGAGTTTTTAAGAGCAACTCTTGATAAGGATTATCACAAACAAACAACCGAAGAAATCGCTCAAATGAAAAAGCGTAATTTGAATTTAGAAGACAATTTAAAAAATCTTCCAATCAACAATTTTATTAACCAAACTCAACATGATGCCGATAATACTACAAATTTTGATGAAAATAACACTAAAAATAACGATTTTAATAGAGAAAATCAACAATATAATCAATCTCTTACTCAAAATCAAAACGATAAAATAGACAATAGTGAAAAACCAAAAGAAGAGAATTTGGAAAAACCTTTTGGCGAAAAAGTTAGTGATGTTAAAATTGATGACTTATTAAACAAAGTTAAAAAGATGGAAACCGAGCAAGAAAATGAGGCTAAAACAAAATATAAGCAGACAAATCTTCTTGAAAAGAAAGGAGAACCTACAAAAGCCACTTATAAAAAACCTTCTAAATATGTTTATCCAACAACAAATTTATTAAATTCAATTTCAACAGATACAAGTAAATATTGCGAAAACTATCAAGAAAAAGGTCAAATTATTGAAAGAACGCTTGAAAACTTTAAAGTTCCTGCAAAAGTTATCGGGGTTACTTGTGGCCCAAGCGTTACAAGATTTGAACTTGAAATGCCACCAGGAATTAGTGTAAATAAAATTAACCAATATTCAAATGATATTGCTATGGCACTCGCTTCTCCTCACGGGGTTAGAATAGAAGCACCAATTCCAGGCAAAAGTGCAGTTGGGGTTGAAGTTCCAAACGAAGAAATTGCAACAGTTGGTTTAAGAGAGGTTTTGGAAAGCAAAGAATTTTATTCAGCAAAAGGTAAGCTTACTTTTGCTCTTGGAAAAGATATTAATGGAAACTATCGTGTTTGCAACATGGAAAAAATGCCACACTTATTAATTGCTGGTTCTACAGGAAGCGGAAAAAGTGTTTGCTTGAATGTTTTGCTGGTAAGTTTGTTGTATAAATGTAGTCCAGAAGATTTAAGAATAGTGTTGGTTGACCCTAAACGTGTTGAATTTTCTATGTTTAATAATCTTCCACACTTGTTAATTCCTGAAGTTATTTGTAATTCCGACAAAGCAATTAATGCGTTAAATTATCTTATTAAAGAAATGGAACGCAGGTATGAACTTTTTGAAGAACTTTATGTTAAAAAACTTGATGAATATAATGAAACTCGTGAAGTTGTAAGCGGAGAAAGAGAAAAACTTCCTTACATTATTATGATTATTGATGAAATGAATGACTTGATGAGTTCCAACAAAAAGGAAATTGAAGATAGAGTTGTAAGAATTGCTCAAAAAGCAAGAGCAGCAGGTATTCACTTAATTTTGGCAACTCAAAGACCATCAGTTGACGTAATCACAGGAACAATCAAAACAAATTTACCTTCTCGTATTGCTTTTGCGGTTACAAGTTTTATAGATAGTAAAACAATTTTGGATAGACAAGGTGCGGAAAAACTTCTTGGAAAAGGAGATATGCTTTATTATCCACAAGATTTACCAGAACCTTCAAGAATACAATGTGCGTTTGTTTCTAATGAAGAAGTTAAAGCCGTTATTAATTTTATTAAACAAAACAATGAAAGCGTATTTAGTGATGAGGCAGAGCGTGAAATTAACAAAACAAATGAATCGCAATCTCAATCTATGGGGTACGATCCAAATGAACTTGATAGTTTACTTCCAGAGGCACTAAAATATGTTATTGAAATTGGTCAAGCAAGTATTTCAAAATTGCAACGACATTTTGCACTAGGATTTTCTAGGGCAGGAAAGATTATAGACCAAATGGAACGACTTCGTTACATTTCGCCAGCAGATGGCAGTAGGCCAAGAACGGTTTATATAACTATGGACGAATATCGTGAAAAATTTGGAGATTAAAAGGATTTATATGCTAACTAAAGAAAATTTATTAAAGAAAAAAATTGCATTAATAACACTGGGGTGCGATAAAAACAGGGTTGATGCCGAACAAATGCTATATTTTTTAAAACAATTTGGCTTTGATTTTACTGATGACCCCAATAACGCCGAGATTGTTATTGTGAACACTTGTGCATTTTTAAATGCAAGCCGAAAAGAAAGTTTAGATACGATTTTTCAAATAAAAAACAGTTCTCCAGTGCTTGAAAAGTTAATAGTTACAGGCTGTTTAAGTGAAAAGAATTTAAGCGAACTAAAAGAAAATTTGTACGAAGCCGATTTAATATTGCCACTTAAAGAAAATAAATATATAGTTAAACACATTTTATCGTTATATAATATTGATGAAAATTTTGTACCTTCGTTTTGTGATTTAAACAGAGTTGTTTCAACGCCTAAAAATTATGCTTATTTAAAAATTGCTGACGGGTGTGACAACTTTTGTTCTTACTGCACTATTCCATTTATTAGGGGAAGATATAAATCGGTGCAAATGGACAGGTTACTTGCTGAAGCCCAAAACCTAGTTGATCAAGGTGCCACTGAAATTATTTTAATTGCACAAGATTGCACTAAATACGGCTATGATTTGTATGGTGAATATAAACTTGTTGAATTAATTCAAAAATTAAGTAAGATTGAAAATTTAAAATGGATTAGACTTTTATATTGTTATCCTGAATTAATTACAGACGAATTAATTAACGAAATTGACACAAATGAAAAAGTTGCAAAATATATCGATATTCCGCTTCAACATATATCTAATAGAATTTTAAAACTTATGAACCGAAAAGGTGATAAAGAAAAGATTGAAGATATTATAAAAAAGTTAAGAAATTGTAAAAATTATATTAGCATCAGAAGCACATTCATTTTAGGTTTTCCGTCAGAAAAAAGAAAAGATGTAAATGAGATTAAAGAGTTTTTACAAACTTATAAATTAAATAATGTTGGCTTTTTTGCTTATTCAAAAGAAGAAGGCACAAAAGCATATTATTTAAAACATCAAATTCCTAATTTTGTTAAAAATATTAGGGTTAAAAAATTGCAAAAAATTCAAAATGATGTTATAATTAATAATAATAAAAACTTGATTGGAAAAACTTTGTGCTGCGTTTGTGAGCAAGGAATAAATGATGAATTAGTCTTTCGAAGTGAGTATAATTCGCCAGTTATTGATACTATTGTTTTTGCGAAAAATGTTGATAACAAAAATGTTAAAGTTGGAAATTATTATAGCATTAAAATTACAGATGTTGCTGATATAGATTTAATAGGAGAAATTGTTGATGAAATTAAATAGACCAAATAAAATAACTTGTTCAAGAATTGCGGTTATTCCGCTTGTAATATTTTTTTATCTTGCAAGTTTCATTCCTTATGGAATAGGGAAGTTTGTGGCACTATTTTTGTTTATGCTTGGCGCTTACACTGATCATCTTGATGGCTACTTTGCAAGAAAATATAACGAAGTTACAAATCTTGGAAAGTTTTTAGATCCTATTGCTGACAAACTACTTGTGTTTGCTGCGTTAGTTTTAATTTGTGTTGACCACACAATTATTCCTATTTTTGCCGAATTAGTTTTATTTATTATGCTTGCAAGAGATTTTATTGTTGGTGCATTAAGACAAGTTGCGGCAAGTAACAATGTTATAATAAGTGCCGATAAATGGGGAAAATTGAAAACAGTTCTTCAAGACATTGCTATTTCAGTTTTGCTTGCTTATTCTGCATTAATCACATTAAATTTAACAGTTGCTCTTCCTGCATTATTACTTACAATTTTTATGTATGTAGGATATGTTTTAATTGGACTAGCAACATTTGTAAGTATTTTAAGTGGAATTAATTATGTTGTAAAAAATAAACAAGTTTTTGAAAACTAAAAAATAAAAAATTAAATGGAGAAAATTATGGACGAAAATAAGAAAAAAGCACTTGATAGTGTAATACTTCAACTTGAAAAACAATTTGGTAAAGGTTCTGTTATTAAAATGGATCAACATTTTACAAGCGATATTGATGTTATTCCAACTGGTTGTTTAACACTAGATAAAGCACTAGGAATTGGTGGTGTTCCTCGTGGAAGAATTATTGAAATTTATGGGCCAGAAAGCAGTGGTAAAACTACGGTAGCATTAACTATTGTAAGTCAAATGCAAAAAATGGGTGGAACTTGTGCGTTTGTAGATGCCGAACACGCTCTAGACCCTGTTTATGCGGGAAATTTAGGAGTAAACATCAGTGAACTTTATGTTTCTCAACCATCAACAGGTGAAGAAGGTTTGGAAATTTGTGAAGCACTTGTTAGAAGTGGGGCAATTGATTTGGTTGTAATCGACTCTGTTGCGGCACTTACTCCAAAGGCAGAAATAGACGGCGAAATGGGTGATAGTTTTATAGGCTTGCAGGCAAGATTGATGAGCCAAGCATTAAGAAAACTTACTGGTATTGTTTCTAAAACAAACACTTGTGTAATTTTTATTAACCAATTAAGAGAAAAAGTTGGTGTTATGTTTGGTAGTCCAGAAACAACCACAGGCGGAAAAGCCCTTAAATTTTATTCTTCAATTAGGCTAGATGTTAGAAAAACTGATTCTATTAAAGTTGGTGATGAAGTTGTGGGAAACAAAACAAAAGTAAAAGTTGTTAAAAATAAATTAGCCCCTCCATTTAAAGTTGCCGAATTTGAAATTATGTTTGGAAAAGGAATTTCAAAAGTTGGTTGCCTAATAGATTTAGCGGTTAATTATAATATTATTGAAAAAAGCGGTGCTTGGTTTAGTTATAATGGCGAAAAAATTGGTCAAGGAAAAGAAAATGCAAAAGCCTTTTTAGAATCAAATGAAGCAATTTATAATGAAATTGAAGAAAAAATCAAAGAAAAAATGAAAGAAGAAGAATAAAAATTTGTTATTATAAAGGAGAATTGTAATGAGAGAATTTTTAAAAAACATTAAAGTTTGGTCTTTTTTAGAAGCAGCATTTTGTATTGTTTTTGGTATAATGCTAATTGCATTTCAAGATTTTACAAAACTTGCAATAATTTACACTTTTGGTGGTTTAATTATGCTTATGGGTTTTGTAAAAATTTGTAACTATTTTGGTTACGGGATTGAACCTTTTGGGTTTGTTGGAGGACTAATTGACATATCTTTATCAATAATTATTTTTGCGGGAAAAAATCGGCTTAATAATATGAACCTATTTTCATTATTTTTTGGAATAATCTTCATTGTTAAAAGCATTTTCTCAATTCAATGGTCTATGGACTGTTTAAAAATGGGCGCAAAATATTGGTGGCTAGATTTATTATTCTCATTGTTAATTTTTGCTCTTGGAGTTTTAGTTTTAGCAAGTCCAGTTAGTGAAACAGTTTTATTGATTTTAATTGGCGTTATGCTAATTCTTGATGGTATTTATTCAATTGTGGATACTATTGTAGTATCAAAAAAAATCAAAAAATTTAGAAAATCATTTAAAAGTTTGTTCTCTAATGATGAAAAAATTTATCTTGACGAAAATGATTATGATACTAAATAGTTGTTTTTAAAAAAAGTAAAATAATTTGTAAATAAAAAACCTTTCTTAAATGAAAGGTTTTTTGTTTTAAAATCAAAATAAATAAATCAA
>DLSG01000055.1:0-1134 GCA_002501285.1 Christensenella sp. UBA7868
TATGATTAATAAAATAGATAAAAATAGCATAAGAGTTAGTCGTCATAAAAAAATCAGACAAAACTTGGCTGGAACAACTCAGCGTCCTAGACTATGCGTTTATAGAAGCACATCAAATATTTATGCTCAAATTATAGACGATATTAAAGGCGTAACACTTGTTTCTGCATCAAGCCTAGAAAAAGCATTAGCCGCAGACGTTAAAGGAAAGACTAAAACTGAAATTGCAACATTTATTGGTGAAACTATTGCTAAAAGAGCATTAGAAGCAAACATTAAAACTGTTGTTTTTGACCGTGGTGGATATCTTTACATCGGCAGAGTTAAAGCCCTAGCTGATGGTGCAAGAAATGCTGGGTTAGAGTTTTAGGAGGATTAACAAATGGCTAAAAGAGAAGAATTTAATAGAGTTAAAAAAGAAGACGAACTAGACAGAAGAATGATAAGCATTCGTCGTGTTGTTAAAGTTGTTAAAGGCGGTAGAACATTAAATTTTAGTGCTACTATGGTTGTTGGCGACAAAAAAGGACATGTAGGAATTGGTTCAGGAAAAGCTAGTGAAACTTCTGTTGCTGTTGAAAAAGCATTTCAAGCAGCTAAAAAGAATATGAAATTTGTTAATGTTGTAGATTTTACAATCCCTCATGAAGTTATTGGTAAGTTTGGAACAAGTGAAGTTTTACTTCAACCAGCAAAAGAAGGTACTGGTGTTATTGCATCAGGTGCTGTTCGTGCAGTTATTGACCTTGCTGGTATTAAAGATATTGTTTCAAAATCTTATGGCGGAAGAAACAAAATCAATACTGTTAAAGCAACATTAAATGGTTTGTTACAATTAAGAACAAGAGAACAAATTGCTGCTCTTCGTGGTAAAAAACCAGAAGAAATATAATTGGAGGAGTTATGGAAGGAAAATTAAAAGTAACCTATGTTAGAAGTTGTATCGGTTTTAATAAAAATCAAGCAAAAGTTCTAGAAAGTTTAGGTTTAAGAAAACTAAATGATGAAAATATTCTACCAGATAATCCTGCAATTAACGGTATGATTTTCAAAGTTAAACATTTAGTTAAAGTAGAAAAAGTATAAGGAGAACAAAAATATGAAAATTAATGAATTATCTCCTGCTGAAAATTC
>DLSG01000055.1:1248-12582 GCA_002501285.1 Christensenella sp. UBA7868
CGTCGTTTACCACAAAGAGGTTTTAATAACCAATTTAAGAAAGTATTTTCAGTAGTTAATGTTGAAGATTTGAATGCACTAGAAGATAATACAGTTGTTACAGAAGAAGTTTTAAAAGAAAAAGGAGTTATTTCTAAACTTTCAAACTATGGTTTAAAAGTTTTAGGTAATGGCGAATTAAATAAAGCTTTACAAGTTAAGGCTGCAAAATTTTCTAAGTCTGCAATTGAAAAAATTGAAAAAGCGGGCGGAAGTGTTGAGGTGTTATAATGTTCACAACATTAAAAAATGCTTTTAAAGTAAAAGAAATAAGAAATAAAATCTTTATTACACTGGGCATTCTTGTGTTATTTAGACTTGGTTGTTGGCTTCCAGTTCCTGGAATTGATGTTTCAACTTTCAGCGAAAGCATCAACAATCAAAGTTTTTTAAGTTTACTTAGCAGTTTGGGCGGTGGTGCTCTTGCTAATGGTACATTTTTTGCACTTGGCGTAACACCATATATTAATGCGTCAATTATTTTACAACTGCTAACTTTTGCGATTCCTAAACTTCAAAGACTTTCTCAAATGGGAGAAGAAGGAAGAAAGAAAATTGCAAAATATACTAAATATTGTGCATTGTTTTTAGCAATAGCACAAGCAGCCGGAATTTGCGCTGGATTTTCAAGTTCAATAAAATTAACAATGTTTGGAGCACAACTTCCAACATGGCTTGCGTGCACTTTTGTTGCTATATGTTTAGTGGCAGGGGCTATGCTAACTTATTGGATTGGTGAAAAAATAACTGAAATTGGTGTTGCTAATGGCTTGTCATTATTAATTTTTGTTGGTATTCTATCAACAGCAGGAACTGCACTTTTATCAGCATTTACTAATGTTTTTTCTGGAAATATCGACAGTTTATGGAATATTTTATTATTCTTGGCTGCTGTTATATTAATTTTTGGTCTAATAGTATTTATGGACCTTGCAGAAAGAAAAATTCAAGTTCAATATGCTAAACAAATAAAAGGTAGAAAGATGTATGGCGGACAAAGCAACTTTATTCCTATCAGACTTTTAGGAACAGGTGTTTTGCCAATAATTTTTGCAATGAGTTTTTTAAGTTTTCCACAACTTATTATGTCAATTTTCTGGCCAACAAGTGATGCTGCTACTTGGTATGCATTACACATGGGGGCGGGAACATGGCCTTATACTCTTGCAATGGGCTTGTTAATTTTATTCTTTGCTTATTTCTCATCTCAAATGATGTTTAATCCCGAAGATGTTGCAAAACAAATTCAAGGAAATGGTGGTTTTATCCTAGGTATTCGTCCTGGTAAACCAACAGCTGAATATTTGAAGAGAATAAACAACAGAATCACATTGTTTGGAGCAATCTTCCTAGCATTTATAGCAATCGTTCCAACCTTAATTTTCACTTTTGTTGCTGGAAATTCAGGTTTAGTTAGTGCATTTAGTGCAACAGGAATGTTAATCGTTGTAAGTGTTGCGTTAGAATTCAACAAACAACTAGAAGCACAAGTTATGATGAAAAATTATAAAGGATTTTTAAAATAATGAATTTTGTTTTAATTGGAGCACCTTTAAGCGGCAAAGGAACCATTGGTTCAATGTTAAGCGAATACTTTCAAATTCCTCATATTTCTATGGGGGATTTGTTGCGTAATAGTGCAAAGGGCGAAAATAAATATTCAAAATATATCGCTAAACACATTGAAGAAGGCAAACTTATCAATGATGATTTAGTTAAAGTTGTTTTGGAAGACCGTTTAAGCAAACCTGATTGTAAAAAAGGGTATGTTTTAGACGGTTATCCACGAACAATTGAACAAGCAAATAAACTTGACACTATAACAAATGTAGATAAAGTTGTATATACAACAGTAAGTCAAGTAACAGTTATGCAAAGACTTTCGTCAAGATTTGTTTGTCCTGTTTGTTATAAGTCTTACAATATAGAAACTTACGATAAAAATTATTGCGAAGATTGTAAGCAACGTCTTATTAAAAGAGAAGACGATAATGAAGAAACCTTATTAAAAAGAATAAAAACATACAACGAAACTTCTTATCCAATACTTGATAAGTATTTAAAAGAAAATAAGTTGGTTACAATTTCCAATGAAGGGAATATTTATGATGTTTTTAATGAATTGTTAGGTAAATTACAATGATAACTTTAAAAAGTGAAGAGCAAATACAAAAAATGTATGTTGCTAATCAAATTGTTAAACAAACACTAGACCTAGTTGAAAAACATATTAAACCAGGTGTTAGTACAAAATATTTGGACGAAATTGCCGAAGATTTTATAAGAAGTCAAAATGCAATTCCAAACTTTAAAAATTATGAAGGCTATCCAGCATCTATATGTGCAAGCATAAACGATGTTGTAGTCCATGGTATTCCACGCAAAGATATAATTTTGAAAGAAGGCGATATTATATCCATCGACTGCGGAGCCACCAAAAGTGGTTATAACGGAGATGCTGCAAGAACTTTTGCTGTTGGTAAAATTTCAAAAGAAAAGCAAAAACTTATTGATGTTACTAGGGAATGCTTTTTCAAAGCAATTGAAAATTTGAAAATTGGGGACAGACTTGGTGATATTGGTTATGCTGTTCAACATCATGCCGAAAGCAATGGCTTTTCTGTGGTAAGAGAAATGGTTGGACATGGAATTGGAAGGGATATGCACGAAGACCCCGAAGTTCCAAATTATGGACGAAAAGGGACGGGAATAATAATTCAAGAAGGATTGTGTATTGCAATAGAGCCAATGATTAATATGGGTAAAAAAGATATTTATATTGACTATGATGGCTGGACTTGTAGAACCGAGGACGGCAGTCCAAGTGCCCACTATGAAAACACTGTGGCTTTCACCAAAGAAGGAATTAAAATTTTAAGTTTGTAGGAAGTTATGGATAATCTAATTGGAAACCTGTGCATTTCTTTATCTGGAAGAGATGCGGGAAATGAATATTTAATATATGCGCATACTGGCAACAATTGCTTTCTTGTTGACGGAAACGCTAAAAAAATTGTAAATCCTAAAAAGAAAAATATTAAACATATTAAACTTTTAGGTGTCGAAAGCACAATAATTAAAGAAAAAATAGCAAAAAATCAAAAAGTTTTTGATTCTGAAATATATAGTTTTATAAAAAATTATAAAAATTGTTGAAATTTTTATTTTAGTATGATATAATAAAAAGGTTAGGGGGACTTTATGCCAAAAGACGATGTAATTGAATTAGAAGGCGAAGTTATTGATATTTCAAGAAATAACATTCAAGTTAAACTTTCAAACGGACATGTGATAACAGCGTATTTGTCTGGAAAGTTAAGAATTAACACAATCAAAATATTAATTGGCGATAAAGTTCGCTGTGAGTTATCTCCATACGATTTAACTAAAGGAAGAATCACTTGGAGAGAAAAGAAAGCAATTAACTAATCGAAAGAAAATCTAAACAATCTTTTATAAAGGAGAAAAAATTATGAAAGTAAGACCATCTGTTAAACCTATTTGTGATAAATGCAAAGTTATTAGAAGAGAAGGTAAAGTTTTAGTAATTTGTAAAGATAAAAAGCATAAACAAAGACAAGGTTAATTTTAACTTGCCTTTTGTTTGTTTTAATTTGAAAACAATCTGTTTGCTCGCGGCTGAAATTGAGCAAACTGTTAAAATAAATTAATTTTAATTGGAGGAAAATATGGCTCGTATTGCTGGAATAGATTTACCAAAAGAAAAAAGAATAGAAATTGGACTAACTTCTATCTATGGTATTGGTAGAAATCAAGCAACTAAAATTTGTAAGGAAACTGGTGTAAACCCAGACATCAGAGTTAAAGATTTAAGTGAAGAAGATCAAGCAAAAATCCGTGCTTATATCGACAAAAACCTTGTTGTTGAAGGCGATTTAAGAAGAGATGTTGCTTTAAACATTAAACGCCTTACAGAAATTGGCTGTTACAGAGGAGTTCGTCATAGAAAAGGAATTACTTTAAGAGGTCAAAGAACTCACTCAAACGCAAGAACTGCTCGTGGAATGAGCAAGAAGAATGCTGGAAAAAATAAAAAGTAAAATTTTAAGGAGATAAAAAATGGCTGGTGTTAAAAACAATGCTAAATCTAAAAAAAGAAAATTAACTAAAGGTGTTACAAAAGGTTGTGCACATATTCAATCATCAAACAATAACACCATAGTTACAATTACAGATGAACAAGGTAATGCAATTTCTTGGTCAAGTGCTGGTGCTTTGGGCTTTAGAGGCTCAAGAAAAAACACTCCATTTGCTGCTGGTCAAGCTGCTGAAACAGCTGCTAAACAAGCAAAGGAACTTGGAATTGAAAGTGTTGAAGTTTATGTTAAAGGTCCAGGCAATGGAAGAGAATCTGCTATTAGAGCACTTCAAACTGCTGAACTTAACATCACAAAAATTCAAGATGTTTCACCTATCGCACACAATGGTTGCAGACCACCTAAAAAGAGAAGAATTTAATAAAGGAGTAAAAATATATGGCTAGATATACAGATGCCGATTGTCGTTTATGCAGAAGAGAAGGTTGCAAACTTTTCTTAAAAGGCGACAGATGTGTTTCAAAAAAATGTTCAATAGAACGTCGCCCAACTGTACCCGGAGTTCATGGTAGTAATCCAAGCAGAAAAAAACCTAGTGAATATCAAATGCAACTTCGTGAAAAACAAAAAGTTAAAAGAGCTTATGGCGTTTTAGAAAAACAATTTAGAAAATATTATGATGAAGCAGAAAGACAAAAAGGAATTACTGGTGAAACAATGTTATCACTTCTTGAAAGAAGACTAGATAATGTGGTTTATCGTTTAGGATTTGCTGCTTCAAGAGATCAAGCAAGACAAATGGTTTCTCATTCACTATTCACTTTAAATGGAAAGAAAGCAAATATTCCAAGTATGCAAGTTAAAGTAGGAGATGTTATTGCTGTTAAAGAAAACAAGAAAGATTCAGAGTTATTCAAAGAACTTAAAGATGTTAAACTTGTTACACCAAAATGGCTAGAAACAGACCTAGAAAAACTAACTGGTAAAGTTGTTGCTCTTCCTCAAAGAGATGATATTGATTTAACAATTAAAGAACACTTAATTATTGAATTATATTCTAAGTAATTAACAATTTAAAGGAGTTTATATAATATATGATGGAAATTGAAAAACCAAAAATTACTTGTGAAGAATCTGATAATGGAACTTTTGCAAGATTTGTTGTTGAACCTCTAGATCGTGGTTTTGGTCTTACTATCGGCAATGCTTTAAGAAGAACTCTTTTAGGGGCTCTTCCAGGTGCTGCTCCAATAGCAATTAGAATTAATGGTGTTCAACACGAATTTTCAACAGTTGAAGGTGTTGTTGAAGATGTTATTGATATTGTTTTAAATATTAAATGTTTAGCAGTAAAAACAACTAATTTAGATAAAGACTTTAAAACTGTTTTAAGAATTAACAAATACACAGCAGGTGAAGTAACTGCTAGTGATATTGAACCAAACGATCAAGTTGAAATTTTAAATCCTGATTTACACATTGCAACATTAGACGATGGCGCTAAATTTGAAATGGAAATTATTATCGGAAGAGGCAGAGGATATGTTTGTGCTGACGATAACAAAGATGAAACTCAAGATATTGGTTATATCGCAGTAGATTCAATTTTCTCACCTGTTAAAAAAGTAAACTATAAAGTTGAAGGTGCAAGGGTTGGTCAAAATATGAATTATGACAAATTAACCTTGGAAGTTGAAACAAACGGAACACTTTCAGCAAGAGAAGTTGTAAGTTTAAGTGCAAAAATTATTCAAGACCATACAAATTTATTTGTAGAACTTGTTGAAAGCATGAAAGACTTAACAATTCTTCAAGCAAGAGAAGATGAAAAACAACATAAAGTTTTAGAAATGACAATTGAAGATATGGATTTGAGCGTTAGAAGTTATAACTGCTTAAAAAGAGCAAATATTAACACTGTTAGCGACTTAACGAAAAAATCTAAAGATGATATGTTAAAAGTTAGAAATTTAGGTCTTAAATCATTAGAAGAAGTTATTCATAAACTTGAAAGTTTAGGATTAGGTTTCAGAAACGACGAAGAATAATAAGGAGAAAATAGTAAGATGGCACAAATTAAAAAACTAGGTCTTCCTACAAAAGAAAGAAAAGCTTTGCTTCGTGGTCAAGCATCAAGTTTGCTTTGGCACGGAAAACTAGAAACAACATTGCCTCAAGCAAAAAGTGTTAGAAGTTATGCTGAAAAAGTTTTAACTCTTGCAATCAACACTTACGAGGATACTGTTAAAACAACTAAAACAGTTACTAACGCAAAAGGTGAAAAAGTTTCTAAAGAAGTTATTGTTGATGGTCCAAAAAAATTGGCTGCTCGCAGAAAAATTATGTCATTAATTTATGACATTCCAGAAACAAAACTTGATAAAGAAAGCAAATCAGCATATAAAGATAGAACAAAAGATGTTAAACATCCACTTGTTGAAAAAATCTTTAATGTTCTAGCACCAAAATATGATGCAAGAAGTAAAGAACTAGGTCACAAAGGTGGTTATACAAGAATTTATAAACTTGGTAAACGTCTTGGTGACAATGCTGAAATGGCAAGACTTGAATTAGTTAAATAATTATTAAAAAAGCGTGGGAATTTATGTTTTTAACATTTAATCTCACTTTTTTTATATATACTATGTGATGTAGTTTTACTCACCAAGTTTGTAAACTAATTTGCTAACGCAAATTCGTTTTAATAGCGGCTTCACATAATGAAAACATAAGTTGCTGGCAAGTTTCTTTGTTGTTTGCCGACAACTTTTATTACATAAATTATTAAATTTGATATAAATTAAATTACAAATATTGAAAATTTTGTAAAAGTAACCTTTTAAAATTAGTAGATATTAAAATTATTTGATATTTACTATTTTTTATGTTATAATTTATTTAGGAGAAATTATGGAAAAACCTATTGTTGCAATTGTTGGAAGACCAAATGTCGGTAAAAGTACATTCTTTAACAAAGTTGCGGGAAAAAGAATAAGTATAATTAAAGATGAACCAGGTGTCACTCGTGACCGTATTTATGCTGACTGCGTTTGGCTTGATAATAGTTTTACAATGATTGATACTGGTGGAATAGACTTAAAAAATAACAGCGAAGTTCAAAAAAATATTATG
Organism: Christensenella sp. UBA7868; assembly: GCA_002501285.1. GTDB lineage: Bacteria > Bacillota > Clostridia > Christensenellales > UBA1242 > UBA7868. The sequence continues at coordinate 8,478 of DLSG01000055.1, forward strand.
ATGCAAAGTGAAATTGCTATTAATATTGCAGATGTTATTTTATTTTTCGTGGACGGAAGAGAAGGTCTTACGAATCAAGATCATGAAGTTGCTGACTATTTAAGAAAAACTAAAAAACCAGTTATTTTGGTTGTAAACAAACTTGACAATAATGAGGTTGAAAAAAGTTACGAATTTTATGAACTAAATCTTGGTGACCCTTTTGTTATTTCAAGTGAACAAAGTAAAGGTCTTGGAGATTTACTTGACGAAGTTGTTAAAAACTTTAAAAATATTTCTAAAACAAGCGCTGAAGATGAAAATAAAATAAAAATTGCGATTGTTGGAAAGCCAAATGCTGGAAAAAGTAGTTTAACAAATAAACTTTTAGGTGAAGAAAGGGTTGTTGTAAGTTCGGTTGCGGGAACAACAAGAGATGCGATTGATACTCCGTTTAGATATAATGATAAAGATTATATTTTAATAGATACTGCAGGAATCAGAAGAAAGCGTGGAATTGAACTAGATTCTGTTGAAGAATATAGTGTTATTAGAAGTTTGGAAGCAATAAAAAGAGCTGATATTTGCATTTTGGTTATTGATAGTAGTGAACCTTTAAGTGAACAAGATGTTAGAATAGCAGGTTTTATTCATGAAGAAAAAAAACCAAGTTTGATTGTTATGAATAAATGGGATTTAATTGAAAAAGATGATAAAACCATGAATGAATTTAACAAGCAATTAGAAACCGATTTAAGTTTTATGAGTTACTTTGAATCATTGTATATTTCGGCAAAAACAGGACAAAGAGTTACAAACATTATGCCAAAAATTAATGAAATTTTAGAGCATAATAATCATAGAATAACAACAAGTGTATTAAATGAAATTATTGGTGATGCTGTTAGAATGACAGAACCTCCAATTTATAATGGTAAAAAATTAAAAATTTATTACGCTTCTCAAACTGGTGTGAACCCACCAACATTCACTTTTAAAGTAAATGACAAAAAACATTTGCATTATTCTTATGCAAGATATTTAGAAAATACTATAAGAAGAAATGTCGATTATAAGGGAACACCAATTGAATTAATTTTCAAAAATAAAGTTGAAGAGGATTTATGATAGAAAAAATTTTAATATTTAGTGCGTTCATAATCTGCGGATATTTGATAGGAAATATCAGTTTTGCAAGAATTTTAAGCAAACAAATGCATAATGATATTACAAAACTTGGTTCGGGCAACCCTGGAACTATGAACATGGCACGAAATTTTGGCTTTGGAATAGGGCTTTTAAATTTAATTTTAGATGTGGTTAAGGCGGTTATTCCGTGCTTATGTGCTTATTTTGTGGCAAAAACATATTTTGCAAATTTAACCAATATTTTAGTTTACACTACGGGGCTTTCAATTGTAATTGGAAATATGTATCCTGTTTTTTACAAATTTAAAGGCGGGAAGGGAATTGCTGTGGCTCTTGGGATATTTGCGGTAATTTATCCATTATGGTTCGCAGGTTCAATAGTTGCAGGGTTTTTATTCCTAATAATTACAAAAATTGGGAGTTTAACATCTCTTCTTGTAATGCTTGGTTTAAGCATTGTAGGAATTGTTTATAACACTCATTTTGTTGAAATCATATTAATATGTGTGCTTTATGCTTTATTATTATTTGCTCACAGAAAAAATTTGGTAAGACTTTTTACGGGGCAAGAGAGCAAAGTAGAATTGTTTAAAAAGAAGGAAAAATAATGAATTATTTAAGTGTAGGTTTTGACCTTTTTGGTGTTCATTTTAGCCTTTATGGCTTAATGATGGCAATTGGTTTTATTGTGGCCTATTTAATTTGTGATAGTTTGTTTAGAAAATCGGGAGAATTTAAAAAAGATATTACATTAGATTTGTTATTAATAGTTTTTCCATTTTCTATATTAGGCGCTAGAATATATTATTGTATTTTTTCAAATGTCCATTTTACATTTCTTGAATTTTTGCAAGTTTGGAATGGCGGACTTGCTATTTATGGCGGAATAATTGGTGGCTTTTTAGGAATTTTAATTTATGCATTAATTAAAAAAATAAATGTATTAAAATTGACAGACTGTATTGCCGTAGGGCTAATTCTTGCTCAGGGCATAGGAAGAATTGGGTGCTACTTTGGTGGTTGCTGTTATGGAATTGAAGTAACAAATCCATCTTTGTGTTGGTTTCCATTATCAGTTTTAATTGATGGACACTGGCATTACTCAACATTCTTTTATGAAGCAATTTGGAACATTTTAGGGTTTATTTTATTGTTTTTTGTCTATAATAAAACAAAACAAACAGGCTTGACAACTGGGGCATATCTTGCTTATTATGGATTTGGAAGATGTATTATAGAAACTTTTAGAGGAGATAGTTTATTTATTGGTTCTCTTAAAGTTTCGCAATTTTTAAGCATTATTCTTATGCTTGTTGGAATCGGGCTTATTGTTTATAGTTTTATAATGAAAAAAAAGGCAAAAAATGAACAAAAACCGATTTCTTAATATTTTATTTTTTAGTTTAAACGGTGCTTTTGCAATTTTTTTGGTTTTAAATTTTATTTTTAATTTTTTAAAACTGGAATATTTGCTGGCACTTTTTTTCATTTTAAATTCTATTTATTTATTTTTTAAATTTATTCTTTATTATAGCGATAGTGGGTTATTTTTTGGAAGTTTTAATTTTTTAAATGGAATATTTGTAATTATAACTACACATTTTAATTTAGGCTTATTAAAACTTTTTAGTTTTATATTTTTAAGTTTTGTTTGTTCATGTTTCTTTATTTTCTGCTTTTTTAAAAGTAGTTATTTCTTTTATGCTTTTTTTAGTGGTTTTTTGATATTTTTCCCTATAATTTTTTATAGTTTTAATGTAATAGACTTAAAAAACTTCTTTATTTTTATTTCAAGTTGTGTTATAATTAATTTGTTTTTATATTTTATATTAATTAAAAGTGTAAAAAGGAATTGATATGGGTAAATTTAGTGTTGAGAAAAAAGGTTATAATATCAGCGAGGTTGATGATTATATTTTAAACAAAGAATTAGAAACTGATAGAAATTTAAAAGAAAAGCAAGATAGAATTGACGAGTTAAGACAAGAAAATTTTAAATTATCAAAACAACTTGAAGAATATAAACTAAAAGAAAAAAATATTTCTCAAGCACTGATTGACGCTAACGCAAGGGCAAAAGAGATTGAAAAAGTTTCTAAACAAAAATATAGTTATGAACTTAAAAATTTAGACGATTTTTATGCAAAGTGGGAAAATTTTTTTAATGAACTTGTGGTTAAATATCCTAAAATGCAAAATTTTGACACAAATAAAGTTCTTGAAAATTTGAAAAACGATATTAATAGTTTGATTAAGAATGAGTTTCATATTGAAAAAATAAATAATAAAAAAAGCAATTCTTTTGAATCGCTTTTAGATAAATTGAAATCTCACCGTACAAAAACCACTGAAAAAGTTGTTTTAAAAATAAATAAAACTCCAAATAAAGAAATTATAAATGAAAGTGAAAATGAGATTGAGTATATGAATGAAAGTAATAAAGTTAATAATATAAAACCAATCACAAATTTAACATTGTCTGAATCTGAACATGATGAATATGATTCGCTTTTAGATAAATTTTTACATTCAAGTAATAATGTTTCAAAAGGTTATGAAGATAGTATTTTAAACAAAGGGAAGAAGGCTAAAAAAGAAAATTATCCTACGCCAAATGAAAGTGGTTTCGATTTAGAAGAGGCTTTAAATCCAACCGAAGATTTGTTAAAGATTATGAAAGGTTTTAAGTTAGATTAAAAAAGTGGCAATAGCCACTTTTTTGTTTGGATAAAATTAAAACATTGAAAAGTAATCTTATCTATAATTTTTTTAATCTAAATTTGCAACATCTGTTATCTCTATTTGATATAAATCAATTAAATTAAATTAAATTAAAAACTAAAAATTTTTAAAGCATGAATTAGTTTATCAATATCTCGTTTTGTGTTAAAGTAACTTAAACTAACACGTACCATTCCACTATCTAATGTTTTAAAGTGTTTGTGGACGAGTGGGGCACAGTGAAGCCCAGTTCTTA
>DLSG01000092.1 GCA_002501285.1 Christensenella sp. UBA7868
CATTTTTGCGTGTTCTTTTTCGTTTTCAGATGTTTTTAAAAATATTTCAGCAATTTGTTCATAGCCTTCTTTTTTTGCAACTGATGCAAAATAAGTGTATTTATTTCTTGCTTGACTTTCGCCAGCAAAAGCTTCCAATAAATTTTTTTCAGTTTTTGTGCCTTTTAAATTCATTTTTTTATCTCCTTGTGAATTAATATAAAATCATAAAAGTATTTTTTATAAAATTTATGTTTTTATTTTTTATTTAAACAACTATTTCTTATTTAAACAACAATTTTTATATTTTTTGCCACTACCACATGGGCATAAATCATTTCTTCCAACTTCTTCTTTATGAACTGCGGGTTTTGCTTTTTTTGCTTTTTCACTTTGTTCAATTGCAACTTGGACTTTTGACAAAATACGTTGAGAATCTTCACGACTTAATAAATTTAGAGGTATGTTAAGTTCACATTTAACTAAAAATTTTGCAGTATTTTCACGAATTGATTTAATCATGTTTTCAAACATATCATAACCTTCGTTTTTGTATGCTAGAAGTGGGTCTTGACGAGTTGAAATTTCTCTTCTTAACATACTCATACTATCAATATGTTCAACCCAAGCCTTATCAACATTGTTTAATAGTAAATTTCTTTCAACGCTTGATAAATCAATTTCAAAATCTCGTTTAAAACCTTCAACTCTTAAATCGTAAAGTTTATGAATTTCTCTTAAAACTTTTTCAATTATTTCGTTTACTTCAAGTTCTTCACACATTTCTCTGGTTACAAAATTAGAGTTTTGTGGGAAAATTCCTTCTTGTTCTAAAATTCTGTTTAATTTTTCAATATCCCATTTTTCTGAAGGAATATCATCTGAAATAACTTCTTGAATAACATTTGAGACATATTCGTCAATCATATCCATAACTTCGTCATGAACACTTTCGCCGTTAATAACTTTATTTCTTTCACCATAAATAATGTTTCTTTGAGTGTTTAACACATCATCAAAACCAATCAAATTTCTTCTGATTGCAAAGTTCGCTGCTTCAACCCTTTTTTGAGCCATTTCAATCTGTTTAGAAATTATTTTCATGCTCATAACAGGTTCATCTTCATCAAGTTTGAAAAATCTTACGATACTTTTTAGTTTATCACCGCCAAAAATTCTAACTAAATCATCTTCAAGAGAAACAAAGAAAGTACTCTCACCTTTATCTCCTTGACGCCCAGCACGACCTCTTAACTGGTTATCAATACGTCTACTTTCATGACGCTCTGTTCCCAAAACGAATAGTCCACCCGCATCAATTACTTTTTGTTTTTCTTCGTCAGTTTGTTTTTTAAATTCTGAATAATAATTTTGATAAACTTGTTTCGCTTTATTTATTTCTTCATCGTCAGTGTCGGCAAAAGAAGTGCTTGCATTTATCATTTCATCGGAGTAACCTTCGTTACGCATTTTTTGTTTAGCCAAAAATTCTGCGTTACCGCCAAGCAAAATATCTGTACCACGACCTGCCATGTTCGTTGCAATTGTAACGGCACCAAGTTTACCTGCTTGCGCAATGATTTCACTTTCTTTACTATGATTTTTAGCATTTAAAACATTATGTTTTATTCCATTTTTTGTAAGTAAATTACTAATTAATTCACTTTTATCAACCGTTGTTGTACCAACAAGCACTGGTTGACCTTTTTTGTTTCTTTCTATAATTTCTTTAACAACTGCGTTAAATTTTGCTGGAATTGTAGCATAAACAACATCATTATTGTCTTTTCTTTGAATTGGATTGTTTGTTGGAATTGTTACAACGTCTAGATCATAAATTTTATTAAATTCGGTTTCTTCTGTTTTAGCAGTTCCTGTCATACCACTCAATTTTTTATAAAGTCTAAAATAATTTTGATATGTGATTGTAGCAACTGTTAAATTATCTTCATTAATTTCAACGCCTTCTTTTGCTTCAATTGCTTGATGAAGTCCGTCTGAATATCGTCTGCCTTTAAGCACACGACCAGTAAATTCATCAACAATTAAAATTTGACCTTCATCAACAATATATTGACTGTCTTTTTCAAACAAATAGTTTGCTTTTAAAGCATTTAAAATATAGTGGTTAAGTTCCATATTTTCGCCACTTGACAAGTTTGCGACTTTAAAATATTTTTCCGCTTTATCAATACCGCTTTCTGTAAGTCTTGTAATTTTATGTTCTTCATCAACTTCAAAATCGGTGTCTTTAACTAATGTTCTTACAAATTTTTGTGCAGTATAATAAATTTCACCGCCTTTAATTCCTTGTCCGCCACTAATAATTAATGGAGTTCTTGCTTCATCAATCAAAATAGAATCCACTTCATCGATTATTGCAAAATTTAATCCGCGTTGACAAAAATCTTCTTTTCTTTGAAGCATATTATCACGCAAATAGTCAAACCCCATTTCACTGTTAGTTCCATAAGTTATATCTTTACTATATGCTTCACGCTTTTCATTTTGGTTCATTCCAGAAAGTGTAATACCAACACTTATTCCCAAAAAGTTAAATATTTTGCCCATCCATTCACTATCACGGCTTGCCAAATATTCGTTTACAGTAATAATATGAACGCCTTTACCAGTTAAGGCATTTAAGTATGCTGGCAAAGTTTCAACCAAAGTTTTACCTTCACCTGTTCTCATTTCGGCAATACGTCCTTGATGCAAAGCAATTCCGCCCAAAATTTGAACATAGAAATGTTTCATTTTTAAAACTCTGTAACTTGTTTCTCTTACAGTCGCATAAGCCTGTGGTAAAATATCGTTTAAAGTTTCGCCATTTGCTAATCTTTCTTTAAACTCAACTGTTTTATGTTTAAGTTGTTCATCTGTTAGTTTTGAATACTCTTCGTCAAGCGCCATAACTTTATCGGCAATGACTTTTAATTTTTTAATATTTCTCGTATTATCTGATGCAAAAATATATGAAAATAGTCCCATTAAAATACTCTCCTAGATAAAAATATACTAAAATTTCAAAAAAAAGTAAAGCAAATAACCATTAAATTTATTTCGCTTTTTACTTTTTTCGATTTTTAATTGCTATAAACCTTCATCTATGATATAATTTTATCATTATTTATTAAGTAATAGGAGAAATTGTATGCATTGGAGTGAAAAGATAGCATTAAAAGTAATAGAGAGAAATCCAAACAAAGAAGAATATGTTTGTGCCGCAGGAATAAGTCCATCAGGAAGCGTTCATGTTGGTAATTTCAGAGATATAGCAATTCCTTATTTTGTTTGTAAGGCTTTGCAAAAATTAGGCAAAAAAGCAAAACTTTTATTTTCGTGGGACGATTTTGATAGATTAAGAAAAGTTCCTGTAAATGTAAGCAATGTTAAAGATGGCTATGAAAAATATATTGGAATGCCATATACTCAAATTCCTTGTCCTTTTGACGAGAACGAAACTTACGCAGGATATTTTGAAAAAGAGTTCGAAAACGCACTAAAAATTTTAGGTGTTGATTATGATGTAAGATATCAAACAAAAGAATATTTAAGCGGAAGATATGCTAAAAATGTGGCTTATGCTTTAAGCCGAAGAAAAGAAATTTATGACATTTTAATGAGTTTTAAAACACAAGAAGCAAATAATGACGACCGTGAAAACTTTTATCCTGTAAGCGTTTATTGCAGTGGTTGTTTTAAAGACACAACAAAAGTGACTGGCTATAATGACGAGACACATGAACTAACTTATTATTGCCGTGAATGTGGAAAAGAAGAAACAGTNNAATACTTTAAAATTAAACTTGTTTGGAAAGTTGACTGGCCAATGCGTTGGCGTGAAGAAGGTGTAGATTTTGAAGCGGGCGGAATTGACCACGCAGCAAGTGGTGGAAGTTATGACGTTGACACTGTTTTAAGCCCAAAAATTTGGGATTACACTGCCCCAGTTTTCCAAGGATATGGCTGGCTTGGGTTCCAAGGTGTAAGTTCAATGCACAGTTCAAGCGGAATCAACATAACTCCTAACAATGCTTTAAAACTTTATGAACCAGAAATTTTAAGATGGCTATTTTGTAAATATGAGCCAAAAGACGCTTACAATTTTTATTTTGACGAAACAATTATTAGACATTACAGCGAATTTGACAAAAATCTTGCCACTTATCTTGACGGCACTTGCGATGAGTTCACAAAAGATTTGTTTGACCTAGTTTTAATTAAAAAAGAAAACAAAGTAAAAACTCCTTTTGGAACTATTGCCTCTATTGCACCTATTGTAGATTTTAAACTTGATAAAGTTAAATTATGTTTAGAAAAAGCGGGCGTTGAATTTGATAGTGATAGTTACGAGCGTCTTGAAAAAGCAGAGTATTGGATAAAAACTTATATGCCCCAAAAAATGTATAAGCTTTTAGATAGTCAAAATATTAATTATATTGACACACTTACAAATGAACAAAAAGAAATTGTAAGAAAACTTTACAACTTTTTAAATTCTAATGTTGTTAAAGAAAAAGAAGTTCAACAATATCTTTACGATATTATCAACAATCCAGAATTGTCTAAAAAAGAAAATATGGCTCTTCAACAATCTTATTTTAAAATTTTCTATAATCTTTTATTCGGTCGTGACGATGGTCCAAGACTATATTTATTCTTTAGTGCAGCAAACAAAGAAGATTATTTAAAACTTTTAAATATTTAAAAAAATTTATTAAAAAAATTGAGAATATGTTTCTCAATTTTTTTATAGCCAAAATTTCTAGTAATTAAATGGTTTAATAAAACAAAAAGCACTTTAAAAATTAAAGTGCTTTTTAAAATTATAATGTTTTTTCATTTTGTTCTTTGTTTTTTTCTAAATTTTGATAGATTTTATCAAAATCTTGTTTTGTTACATTTTTAATATACCAATCAAAATAACTTTTATATAATTCTGTTTTTTTGAAAAGTTTAAAATCTCCACCAATAGTAAACAAATCTATAACTTTATCAATGTGTTGTGCTTGTGGTATAATTCCTATTTTTCTTTTATTGTAATCTGAAACCATATGATAATGACCTGCTAAAACTTCACTTTTTTCTCTTTTAAAACCAAAGTTATCCAAAATTCTGTCAACTTCATTAACGCTTTCTCTTGAACCTGGATTGTAATTATTTTCTTTTTCAACTTTATCTGACAAGTAAGAGATTACAGAAATAATATTTTTAAAACTCATATCTTTTGGTGCAGTGTAAATGCTTGAAATTTCGTAAGTTTGTCCAACTTTTTTATCTTTTGTCCCATATCTTTCAAATTTTTCAAAATAAGCATAAATTAATCTTATTCTCATATATATCTCCTATAATGGTAAATTATAGCACCTTTTTTAAATCAAATCAATACCCTTTTAGAAATTATTTTAAATTTATTTAAAAGTAAATTTTTACTATTAGTTTTTAATTTTACCAAAACGAAAATTTGTTTCATTATAAAGTGACAAACTTTTATTTATAGCATTATTATCATGACTTGTTACAAACACATTTTGGAGTTTTATAGGTTCAATTATTTTTGTTACAATAACGCAGTGATAATATCTATTTTGGTTTTTATTATAAAACTGAACTATATCCCCAACCGATATTTGCCCTATTTCAATTTCCTCTATTTTTAAATTTTTCCCTTTTTGCCCATAATTCCACAAATCTTCAACCGAAGTCCATGACGGACTTCGAGAATTCGCTGACGAATAAAACCAGCCATCAAAAGAATAGTCCATTTCTATTCCACCAAAAAAAAGACATTGTGACACAAAATTTGTGCAATCTCCCCCTATTAAACTAAAATCATAAAAATTAGGGTTATAATTAAATGCGTATTTTTTTGCATATTCTATTGCTTTTTCACGATTGTACATATATTAATATATTGAATTTTAACCAAAATTGATTAAATCTAATTTATTATTTATTTAATTTATATTGAAATGTTAATGACAAATTTATTAATATATTTAAACTTGCAATTATTTTTGAGATAAATGGCTATTTAGTTGTTTTATGCAACAAAAAAAGTTGCTTTCGCAACTTTAATTTTTAGTGGTGACTCATCCGAGACTCGAACTCGGGACAACCGGATTAAAAGTCAGGTGCTCTACCAACTGAGCTAATGAGTCATATTTCCGATTTAATATTTAATTGTTTTCATTATCTCTGTTGCTAGACCCGAGGTCTTCCTCTTGTTTTAATCTCGCCCTTAAACCATAAAGGTTTAGCGCTCGTTAAAGCCAAGAACTGCCGTGTTCGCTTCTTCATCCACTGGATGCGCTCCACTCTGTTCCAACTGAGCTAATGAGTCATATTTCCGATTAATTCTTTCGTAAATAATTTTTTGGTGCGGGCAAAGGGACTTGAACCCCCACTCTTTCGAACAAGATCCTAAGTCTTGCGTGTCTGCCAATTTC
>DLSG01000107.1:0-8366 GCA_002501285.1 Christensenella sp. UBA7868
TGCTCCGTTTTGAGTTGTTAAGTTATTAAATGATGTTACTGCTGTTCCAGTCAATGCGCTTGTTGCATACCAGCCTGTTGTTGTGTAACCTGTTAAACTTGGAACGGCTACGGTCTGGCTTGTTCCATATGTAAATGTTTTTGTTTGATACAATGATGTTTTGTTATTGTCGCTTACATCTACTATCCAGAATTTTACTGTGTATGTTATTGCTTTCGCACTTGCCGTAAAGGTCAACACTTTTCCTGCTTCACAATCGGCACCAGTAACTGTATAAGTTGCTCCTGCCATTGTATTTCCACTGATTGTTCCGTTTATATTTGTTCCTGTCCATTTATCAAAAGCATAACCTGTTGCAAGTTTTGCTCTTAAATTAATTACATCTCCTGGTTTGTATGTTGTACTTCCACTTGCTGAACTTCCGTTGTCTGATGTCCCTGTTCCAAAGCTAAACGCAATAGTTATTGTTTTTGGTGTCATTTTTGCATAAATTGTATGGTCATTTGCGTCTTTGACAAGCGTTGTTGAAGTAACCTCATCGGTACACTCAAAGTTTTTGAACCAACCTCCAAAGGTGTAACCAGCAAGTTTGTTTGTTGGTATTGTAGGCAAGGTTCCATAAGCCTGACCATAAGTGTAAGTTTTGGAAGATAGAATTTCTCCGTTTACACTAAAACTTACTGTTATGTTTTTAACGGTTTTTAATGCATATCTACTAACCGTTGCTCCGTCTGTTGTAGACAAACTTGTGAAACTTGTTGTAGGAGTTCCTGATAAAGTGTTTGAAGTGTACCACCCTGTAAAGTTATATCCAATCTCGGTTGGAAGAGTTTTTGTATATGTTTTTCCTACATCGTAAGTTTCTGTTGATTGAAGTGTTGCTGTTCCACCACTTGATGGCACAGTATAGAAGTTTACTGTATATCTTTTTGGTCTTGCTACACCTGTAAACACAAGGGTCTTTCCTGCTTCTACATCAGCGGCAGTTATTGTGTATGACGCTGTAACTGTGCTTGCACTTGAAATTACACTATTTATGTTTGTGCCTGTCCAACCTTCAAATTTGTCATTAGTCCCTATTGTTGCTTTTAGATTGATTGCTTTTCCAACCGTGTAAGAACCATCTGCCGTTGAACTATTATTTGTACAACCAACAAAATTGATTTTTACTGGAACTTCTTTTGAAACAAATTTTGCATACAATGTTGTATTTGCACTATATCGATATGTAAATGTATATATTGCATCAACACTTAATTTTTTAGTTAGACTGCTATCTTCAAACCAGCCAACAAAATTGTATCCAGTTTTTGATGTTGCTTTAACTGTTACACTACTATCATATGTTACGCTTTTGCTTGTTGTTGTTCCAGATGTTCCAATATATGCCGTTCCACCCACTGTACTTGCAACTGAACCTGTGTATGCACTTGTTGTTAATGTGTAGTTATTTGCCGTCCAGTCAGCGTATAGGGTGTGATTTGTTGGAGTATATACATACGAACCTGCTGTTATATATGTTGTTTTACCACTTTCTTTCCAACCTTTAAATGTATATCCACTTCTTGTTGGTGTTGGTAATTCACCATAAGCCTCGACATAAGTTACTACTTTTGATGTAGTTTCGCAAACACCACCATTTGCGTTGAAACTTACTGTTAATTCTTTTGGTGTGTATATTGCCGTTAAATAATGATCTGTTTTCATTTTAACTTGATTATTTTCTTTTGTAATAATATTTCCTTCTGGGTCTTGAAATTTTCCAGTAAAATTATATCCTTCAAAAAAATCTCTATCTGGTGGGGTTGGTAATGAATATTTTAAACCATATTGAACTTTTTCTGTTCCAAAATCTTCAAGGTCATTTTCATAAGTTACATTTACATCTTTTAAGAACAATACATAGAATGTCCCACCACCTATTGATCCATCTTGTGGATTAACATTATTAAGTAGGTCATGTCTAAATTCATAATAATTATTGCTACTATTTAATGTACAATCATTTCTTAAAGCCAAAGCATGAATTTTATTAATATTATCTAATGTTGGTACAATGTCTTTATAGAACCCATTAAAAGTATATCCGTCTGCTGGTATTGCTTGAAGAGTTAAATTCGTGTTTGCTTTTACTTCTAATGTTGTAAATTCTGGAATAGTGCTTGGAAGATTAAAATCTGTCACACGGATAAGCCGTACTTTCACGGCATAAGTGGCTTCAATAGTAAGAGCAGTTCCGTTATTTGCCATAGCATCTGTTACAGTTATTGAATATGGATTACTTGTGCTTGTGGTTGATAACCCTGCACCAGATATTTTCCATTTATAAAATACAAAACCCGGATTTGGAACTGCTTTTGCAGTAATTGTATCTCCAACAAAATATTTTCCATTTTCAGAACTTGAATCGGCAATTCTTCCTGCCGTATCTACACTATTTTTAATATTTACTGAAATACCGTCTCTTTCCCACAAAGCGTATAAGGTGTGGTCGCTTTCAAGCGATACTTTTGAACTTGCGGTTACGATTTTGCTTGAATCGTATTTATCCAAACTCCAACCAAGAAATTTATAACCTTCTCTTGTTGGTGTTTGTAAGGTTGAACCACGATACATAGTTCCTGTTTTTGGGTTGTAACTTACATTAGCGTCACTATTTCCCTTTCCGATATATGGGGAATTCATTTGTCCAACAAATACAGCATACCATACATAACCTTTAAATGTATAAACACCGTTATCCGTGTAGTTAAATAATCCCATACACAATGAATATTGTGGATCATATTTTGTTAAATCTAATGTGTTTAATAAATCATTTTTCTTTACTTGATTTGTGTTTGCATCAAACCAATTTGAAATACCACTACCAACACTCAAAGATTCGTCATCCCAGTCATACATACCTGTATAACCAAGTTTTTTGCCTGATTCGTGATAATAGAAAGTGCAACTATTAAAACTTCCCGTATTATATATTCCGCCGATAAAGGTGTAAGGAACATCAGGAGCAAAACCCGGCATTCCTGCATAGAAGAAATGTCCTGTCGAACCGTTCGAAACATTTACATTCCAATATCCATTTCTTGAAGAGGTTGATTTTACATAAGAAATGCTTCCTGTCCCCACATCTATCCATGGAGTATTACTTGTTGTTGCTTCTGGGTCAAAAACATTTGCTTTTCCATAAGGGTCACCAGCGTAAGCATAATCGGATGTGTAAGATAAACCTGTTCCGCCATTTGCATCATAACTTACTTTTACAACCTTTTTCCAATGAGCATATAAGTGGTTAGGGCCGTCATTACTTACTGTTGATGTTGGCTTAACTTGTGTTCCACCCTCGGGCTGTGTGAACCAACCCATAAATGCGTAACCAGTTCTAACTGGCGCAGGCATTTGTCCATAGGTTGAACCTTTTGTTGCAAATTGGGCTTGTGGACCCGCAATTAAATTTGTTGTGCTTGTGACACTATTATAATCATATACCGATATTCTAAATTTAAAATCAGTAAAAGTTATACTGTTTCCTTCGGTATAAATATATAAAGTAAACCTACAACCGTCACTTGGGACAGTTAGAGTTGTAATTCTACTTGATGTCAGAGATGTCCTAGCCCACTCTCCATAAGCAACCCTACTACCATCTGACGAAAATATTCCTACTCCTATGGCAGGACACGCCGTATTTGAACCACTATTATGTGTTATAGAACCACTTATGTAATCATATTTAATATAAATTTTATTTCCACTAGTAACTAACCCTGATAATGAAGTGGCTAAGCCAATAGGCCCACTATCACTATTTGTAGTTGTTCCATTTGCGGTTAATATACCCGTTCCTTTGTTATACGAAACGAAAAAATAATGACTTGCACTTGTTGACCCGTCTTCACGATATCTTAATATATTTTGTGGCGAACCATTGTAATTTAAGTTGTAATAAACCCCACAAGATTTTTCCGCCCACTTTGCCTTTATTGTAATATTTCCATACGCTTGTCCTGGAATTGTAACAGTGTTGCCACTTACAGAACAAGAAGCATAACTAGTGTTTGTTGTTATCTCCCAGTCATAAAAAGCAAAGCCTTCACGAGTTGGTGTGTTTAAAGAAAATGTTTGATTATATCCGCTTGTATTGTATGTTGACTGATTAGAACCAATACCACCTACACCATAATCATAAGTTATATTAAAAGTTTTACTGTTAGTTTGAATTTCTATTAATTGATTTGCTGCTGTAACCGTAAAGGTGTAAACACCTCCGCCTTTATCAACCATATTTGGTCCGCTTATAGATTTAAAACTAAATGCCCCTGCTGGAGTAATGTTACTAATTGTGATTGTGCTGTTATAAGGCATAGAAATACTAGCATTTGCCCCAGCAACCCCATTCGTTCCAGAACCAGAGCCATTTGGTTCATTACTTAAACCATTAAATGTTGTATCCGCACCAGTTACCGAATTGTGATAAACAACATTAAAAGTTCCATTTGTAAACCACTCCTGCTGACCTGAAGGGTTTAAGAAATTAATGTCTGTCCAATAATTGTTGGCTTCCCACTGTGCATAAACTATTATACTATTTGTATATAAAAATCTACCACTAGGTCGTCCATTTTCATTATAAATTTGTGTTCCACCACTTGAAGCAGTATAATATCCTTTAAAGGTATATCCCGTTTTTGTTGGAATGCTTACGGCTGGATAATAATCACGATAATATGCTGAAACAGAAGATTGCCCAGTATTAGCAAAATAAATTGTATAGCCTATACCTTCTAAAAAAATTAAAAAGTCTGTACTATATGCACCAACCTTCGTGTTGTGAGAATTTATCCATCTTTGACCAGTATCTCCACACATCCAACTCCAATTACAAGAAGGTCTTGTCCAACCATCAGTTCTTGCAGCACCCCAGTTGCAATAATCAACATCTGCTTTTGCTCTCCATACTCCATTAGTGCCAATCTCAAAATTGCTATATGTCAATTGTCCTCCACCAAGATCTTTTATCCCATAAGTACAGTATTTATGATCTTGATATGGATAATTGTCACCAGCCAAAGCTCTTGCAGGATAAACAACACATGGATAATAGTTGTTATCCAACAAATAACGGGTTTCTCCATTCATTCCGTTTTGATAAGCTGGAAGATGTATATCATTGCTTTGTGTATGATAATTTTCTGAATGATTCGCCCAATGATCACCCGATTCTCCCACATCTTTTTCTTTAGCGTATGTAAGCCTTACCTCAGAATCTATTAAAAGTTCAGAGAATGTATCTGTCGCCTCACCTTCTGGCGTATAGTGCATTTTTTGCATAATCCAGCCATTCCAGTTTGACGAATCAGTATCCCCTGCTTGTATATTATCAGGTTGTTGAACATTATTTCCAATTTGGCTAAAAAAGGTTACCCCCCCCCCGAAGACTAGGAGAAGAAGTATGACACCTATCAAAATGTTTAAAACAAATTTTTTAAAAGGATATTGTATATCTTTTTTTAGTTTTAAATTCATTTTCCAACCTTTATTTCGAATTTTGTGATTTATAATTTCACATTTAATTTATATTAGTTTACCACAAAAAAATATTTTTTTCAACAAAATATATTGTTTTTTAAAAAACTTTTTATTTATTAAAAAAAGTTATATTTTCACAAAATTTTTAATATTTTATAGTAAAAAGGAGAATTTTATGGACGAACAAAAACCTCTTAAACACACTTTAAATTTAATTGAACGAGAAAGTTTAACAATAACTGGCGTAGTTAAAATTTTATCTTCAAGCCTAAATCAAATTGTTTTAAAACTTTCTTCAACTGATTTAACAATAATAGGCACAAATTTAAGTTTAGAAAATTTTAATGATAATGAAGTTTTAATTAAGGGAATGATTGACCAAATAAAATATTCAAAATCAAACAAAACTAAACAAAGTTTTTTTAAAAGGATTTTTGGTTAGATTATGCTTTTTGAAACATTAAAGCAAGGTTATATTTTTTTAGGTTGTATATACTTTGGAATAATACTAGGAATTTTTTATGACCTTACTAAATTTATTGTAAAATTACTTAAAAATAACAAAGTAGTTCAATTTATTTTTGATATAATTTTTTCTGCTTTTTTTGTTTTAATGTTTTTTGTTTGTCTAAACATAGTCAATTTTGGTGAATTTAGATTTTTTGTGTTAATTTCTTATATACTTGGCTTTGTTATAGAGCAAAAAAGTTTAGGATTTTTAGTTGATTTTTGTTTTCAAAAGATTTATAATTTTTTAAGAAAGATTTTTATAAAACTTTCTAAAACAAAATTATTTAAAAAGGTGTTTTCAATTGAGTCAAGAAAAAGCAAAAATAATATTAAAAATAACTAAATATTTTGTAATAGCATTGCTTGCTATGTTTTTCGTGATTATAATTGTTCAAAGCGTTAAAATAAATAATCTTACTGCCACAAGAAATGATTTGCAAAACCAAATAGAATCAAAACAACAACAAGAAGAAGATTTAAACAACAAATATAATGAAATTTCTTCAAACGAAGATAAATATTGGGAAGACATTTTAAGAGACAATGATTATAAAAAACAAGATGAAACAATGGTTAAAGCAAATTAATAAAAATAAAAAACTCTATAATTTTATAGAGTTTTTTTATGCTTATTTATTATAAATTAATTTTAAAACGCATTTTATTTAAGTTTATTTCAAATGTTTCCAATATTGACAATTTTGTTATTTTGTGATAAATTTTTTATATGGAAAATTTTAGAGAGACTGACAAAAGATATTACTTTTATGAAAAAAGCAAAAAGAGTTTAGAAAATGAAATAGACGAATATTTAGAACTTAAAAATTACGGCCATGATAGTTTAAAATTTATTTATCTTTTTGACGAAGAAGATTTATTAGACGAAAAAATTGATGAAAGAGTTGAAAATGTTTTAAAAACTCTTTTATCTAAAATTGACAGTAGTAGTATTACAATCTCTTTTGAACATCAATTAAAAGAAAATTTAGATAACAACAAAACTTTTTTAAAATTAAATTCTTTATGCGAAAAATATAAAGACATTAATATTGGAATAGAAAGTGAATATAGAACATGGAAACCAAGTGAAGTTTTATATTCAAACAAAATTTTAGATAAATTAGCTTTTGAAATTAACAGTAAAAATTTATCAAATTTTGAAAAAATAATGTATGCCTATATGATTGCAACAAACCGACCTTACAAAGATACAAAAAATGATAGTTCTGTTCCAAGAACTATATATGGTGTTCTAACAAGTGACGAAATTGTATGCGTTGGTTATTGTGAACTATTTAAAGAAATTGTTAAACGTTTAAACTTGAAAGATGTTAAAATTTTTAAAAACAACATTGAAGCCACAATAATAAACGAATCTGTTTCTAAACACCGAAATTTAATTGTATATCTTAAAGACGACAAATATAAAATAGATGGATATTATTATTTTGACCCTACATGGGACGCAAAATCTAAAACCGAAGATTTTAAATTTAACTTTTTTATGGTAAACCTTAAAGAAATTAAAAACATTGAAGAATATTGCATAGACTCTGAAAAAATTAAATATAGTGGGTTTTCAGAAGATACTGACAGAATGAACTTTTTAAGTTATTATTCTAGACCCGAGCAAAATGATAAAGTTTCAATTTCGGCACACAAACTTAATGCTTGCAAAGATTTTTTAGATTTTTTTGTTAAAGATAAAAATTATTCAAGCGAACTTGAAGAATTTAAAAAACAAGGAAATTTTGAAAATAACCTAAAAGAAAATTTTAGTAAACTTTTACCAATAATTTATGAAAAAACAAAAAATATATCAATTAAAGATTTTTACAACGCTTTAAAAAATGTTTTAAATGTTTATAATGAAAATATTGAATCTTATTTAACTTTTCATAAAAATTCTGAAACTTCTACATTTCAAAATTACAGCAATCAAAACTCATCAACCCAAATTAATAACAATGAAAATTCTTTTAATGAATCAAATAAAAATTTAAAAAAAGAAGAAATAAATAAACAAATTGAAAAAATAATAAATTACAACATAAAAGTAAGTAGATTATGTTTTACAGAAAGGTCAGATGCTTTGTTTAGAAAACTAACGAACATCGAAAACAAAGATTTTGAAAAATCATTTTAAAATTTTTAAATAAAAATGATAAAAATTTGTAATAAAACAAATAAAAATAGTGAATAATAATTCTAGTTCACTATTTTTTTATTTTTTTTGAAAAACTATTGACTTTTTTAACTTTCACGAATATAATATATATGTTGTCGCGGGGTGGAGCAGCTAGGCAGCTCGTCGGGCTCATAACCCG
>DLSG01000107.1:8444-8706 GCA_002501285.1 Christensenella sp. UBA7868
GGTTCATACCCGATAGGTCGAAAGTTCGAATCTCTCCGCCGCTACCAAAGATAAAGATTATTAATTAAAAATCCACCATAAAATTAATGGTGGTTTTTTTATTTTGTATCTTTTTAATATAATTTACTTTTAGATTTAATTTAATAGGCTTTTTGTTTAAAATTTTAAACTGCTATTTTTTAATCTTAACTATTTTGATATTGATAAATTGTTTTTTATAAATTGTTATTAATTTTTCTTATTTTATATTTTTATATTTTAT
>DLSG01000107.1:8714-8886 GCA_002501285.1 Christensenella sp. UBA7868
TTTTTTAAATTTATTTTTATTAGTTTTTTTATTTAATATAATCAATAAAAAAAGCACTACTTTAAGTAATGCTTTTTTTAATTTTAAACATTTCCTGAATCTACATAACCATTGTAATCAACTTTTGAAACATTAATATTAACCGCAGTATTTGACTTATACGAAGTTGAAA
>DLSG01000051.1 GCA_002501285.1 Christensenella sp. UBA7868
TTAGAAATAGAAGCGGGCGATGTGTATGATGAAATTTTAAAGCAATTTAATGTGGAATTTAGTCAAGAGCGTTATGATGAAATTGATCAGCGTCTTGAAGTGTATAAAAATTTGCATAAAAAATATGGATTAATGGTAGCGGATATTTTAAAATTTTTGGAAGAAGCAAAACTTAAACGAGATAAACTTTTAAATTTTGAAGAAGAACTAGATTTGCTTAATAAACAAAAAAAGGATTTAATTTCAGAAATGTTTTCTTGTTGTGAAAAACTAACGAAACAAAGAAAAGAATGTGCTGAAAATTTAAGCAAAAAACTTGTTGATGAATTAAAAGAACTTATGATGCCAAACGCAAAAATTGTTTTTAGTTTTAATGAATATAACAAGGAAAATTTTGAACAATTTTTATCAGCTTCTGGGGCAGATGTTGTAGAATTAATGTTTTCAGCAAATTTAGGAGAAGATGTAAAGCCTCTAAATTTAGTTGCGTCTGGTGGCGAAATTTCAAGACTTGTGCTTGCGATAAAGACAATAGATTCTTCAAAAAATGATACTCCAACAATTATTTTTGACGAACTAGACACAGGTATTAGTGGGGAAGCGTCAGTTCAAACAAGCAAAAAACTTGCAAAAATATCTCAAAATGTCCAAATTTTGGCAGTTTCTCACCAATTTCAAATTTGTGCAATGGCGGATAAAAATATTTTGGTTAAAAAAATTGAAATGGAAGGAAAAACATATTCACAAATTTTTTCGCTTTCAGGTGAAGAAACGGTTTTGGAACTTTGCAGATTTTTGTCTGTAAATGGTGTGACTGAAAGCACGATAATTCATGCAAAAGAAGTTAAGGCTTTTTGTGATGAGTATAAAAAATCATTAACCAAAAATTGTTAAAAATTTTTTAATAGAATAATATTTTATAATCGAATTAAACTACTTTCATATTGAAAGGAGTTTTTTTAATGATAGCCAGCAAGCGAAAAAGTTTTATTTTTGTTGCAATAATCTTGCTTATCGGAATGTTTTTTTCGTGCTTAAATACATCTTACACTTCGTGCTTAATTAAAACTTATGCAAGTCTTGATGATTTAAACTATATTCAGCAAAATAAAACTTTTGGAAATTTATGCTCACTTAACTACTCTCAAAATCTGTATGCCGATGAAAATAATGGTCTAATTAAGGTAGATTTAAAATTTTTAGGCTTAATTACTATTAAAAGTTTTTTAGTAAACACAAATAATAATTTTATTTACGCTGGGGGAAATGCTATTGGGGTCTATTTAAACACAAATGGCGTTATTTTAATGGGAAGCAATAGTATTATAACCAAAGATGGACTTGTTGACACTTTAAAAGATAGTCCGCTAATGGTTGGGGATATAATTTTAAAATTGAATGACGAAAAAATTTACAGCATCGATAATATTGTAGAAATAATAAATCGTGAAGAAAATCGGGGCGAAAAAGTAAAAGTTACGTATGAAAGAAAAAATAAAGAATATGAAACATATTTGCTTCCAGCGTTAGATGTTCAAACAAATGAATATAAACTTGGAATTTGGGTAAAAAATGATGCGAGTGGTGTGGGTACTCTTACCTATGTAACCGAAGATAGAAAGTTTGGGGCTCTTGGTCACGCTATTAATATTGGTGGAACTAAAAATGCTTATACAATAAGCGGTGGGAAACTATATAATTGTAATATAATTGGAATTAATAAGGGCAAAAAAGGCAAGGCTGGCGAACTTAAAGGCTTGTTTTTGCAAGGAAGAAATGCACAAGGCGAAATAGACCGAAATGAAAATACTGGAATTTATGGCTTATTATATGAAAATTCAAGTTTATTTGAAAATGTAAAAACAAGAAAATATATTATTGGTGGACGACTTACGGCAAGACCGGGTAAAGCCAAAATTTTAAGTACTATTAACGGAAGTGAAGTTAAAGAGTATGATATTGAAATTGTAAAAACCAACTATCAAAACACATCAAAAGAAAAGAGCATGGTTATAAAAGTGACGGATAAAGAACTTTTAGAAAAAACTGGTGGAATAGTTCAAGGAATGAGTGGAAGTCCGATTATTCAAAACGGGAAAATCGTTGGGGCGGTTACTCATGTATTTATCAATGACCCAACAAAAGGTTTTGGAATTTATTTAGATTGGATGCTTTAAATCTATAAAAGTCTTCAAGTGTAATTTTTTTACAAAAAAAATATTTTTTTACAAAAAAAATTAAATTTTAAAATATGCTTGATTTTTTGAAAATTTTGAGTTATAATGAAAAAACAAAACGAAAAAGGCGGAAAAGATTCAATGAATTCAGCAATTTATTTTGCCTCCACAACAAGTCCGTTGGAAGCAAGAAAAATAAGAGGAATTTGTGAAAACTTGAAAATCAATTTGTTGTTTGAAAATGATTTTACAAATTTAGTTCACAAAATTGTAAAAACAAATCCACGATTTGTATTTTTAGGGGGAGATGGTCCTGAAATTGTTTATATGTCAAGGCTTTTAGTTGGAGATATTTATGATAAAACAAAAGTCATTATTTTAAGTGATAATTTTGAGTGTGATAACAACCAGATAAGTGTTGTTAATTTATGTGATTTAGAAAATTTTATTTTAAAATCGAAAGAATATTATTTTGACGATTCAAGTGTAAATTCGGTGGAACTTGAAAGTAAAATAAAAAGATATTTACTAAACCTTGGATTTAATGCAAGTTCAAAAGGTTTTGATTATATTTTTGAATGTATAAATTTGTTAATTGAAAACAAGCAATACAAATGTTTAAAAGAGTGCTATCAAATAATTAAATGTAATTATGAAATCAACAACGAAAGCACAATAGATAGGGATATGCGTTTTGCAATAACAAATGCTTATGAGCTTAATAAAGATAATTGGAATTCATTATTTTGTGATATTTTTGATAAAAAACCAACTTGTAAAAATTTTATCTGCTTGTGTGCGGATAAACTTAAAGAAGATTTTGTGAACGCTTAATATTTCAAAAATTTTCATAATATAATATTTTATGACAAACTTTTTTAAAAAACTAAAAGAAGAATGTGGGAACCTACTTTGTGGGGGCAAACTTTTTTTAGTTTTTTTATTAATTGTTTTTTTGCTTGGTTTAATTATAGGAATTATAAAT
>DLSG01000049.1:0-9645 GCA_002501285.1 Christensenella sp. UBA7868
TGTAAGGCAGATGCTCTACCAACTGAGCTAAGCTTCCACATCTATGTCATTCAAAGACTTTGATAGTATAAATCAATTAAAACAAAATGTCAATGATTTTTTACAAATTTTTTAAAAATTTTTTATTTTTTTTAATTTTCATTTTTTAGGCAAAAAATTATTAAACTAAAATATTAAAATACTTAATTTTTTTATTGCTTTTGCAATTAATCAAATAATATTTAAACAAATTACTCAAAAGTCTTGACAAACAAAACCAATTTGTGTAAAATTGTTTTTGACTTGGTGGGATTAGCTCAGTTGGTTAGAGCGCTGGTTTGTGGCACCAGAGGTCATCGGTTCGAATCCGATATTTCACCCCAGCAAAAAGGCTTGATTTTCAAGCCTTTTTTTTGTTATAAAATTAAAAACACAACAACAACTTAAAACTAAAACTTTTACAATAACCTATTTAACTATTAAGTTAAAATTTGCAAATATGAATAAATTAAAATTTTAAATAGTTTTATATATTTTTCAAAAATTAAAAGTTTCTGCTTTAAATAAATCATTTAGGTTATTTTTAATAAATTTTTGTAATTACAATTGAAAGCATTGGAACAGCAAAATATGAATGTGAAACAGTTTTTGTTATATCCACGCCATTTATAAAAACGCTTTTTGTATGAACATTTACAAGTTCATAGGTATTTTCTATGTTGTCCACAGTGAATATTCCTTGACCATAAATGTTTTCAGCCGCTTCATTAAAACTCCAAGTGTTTGCCGCAGCCAAAATATTGTCTGTACCAACTTGCCTTAAAGCGATTGCAACGAAATCAGTTGAAGCATCAAAATCAGCGCCTGTCTTTTTTGTGTATGCATTAACAGTAAAAGTGACTTTGTATGTGCCTGTTTGGTTCACTTTGAAAATATTTTCAACATTATCAAGAGAAACAATATTACCCTTATCTAGTTCACATCTCCAAAGTGGGAGCCTTGCATTTGAGGCAATTTCTTCTCCGCCAGTTGGAAAAGAGTTGGGGTCAGAATTATAAGATAATATTAATGCCCCCAAAATTTCTTCGGGACCCGTGGCTCCCCTTTCACCTTTTTCACCACGCTCTCCTTGTGGTCCCTGCGGACCTGTATCACCAGTCTCTCCCTTTTCGCCGTCTTGTCCTTTCTCGCCAGGGTCACCCTTTTCACCCTTTACACCAGCAACACCTTTTGGAATATAAAATTTTAAATGATGAATATTGTCTTCAAAGTCATCTAAAACCTGTGCTTGCTCATCGCTTTCAACCGACTCTGCACCGTCTATTGAAATTAATTCACTCTTTCCTGTTTCTCCAGGTTCGCCTTTTGGTCCTGTGGGCCCCTGTGGACCCGTGTCGCCTTTATCGCCTTTTTCACCTTTCACTCCTTGTGGGCCTGGATCTCCTTTCTCTCCCTGTTCTCCTTTCTCTCCAGGCTCCCCCTTTTCTCCTTGTTCACCTTTTTCGCCTGCGGGACCTACTGGCCCCACATCTCCTGGCAAGCCTTGTATTCCAGGAAGTCCTTGTTCACCCTTCTCTCCTGGATCACCTTTCTCTCCTTTCTCGCCAGAATTTCCGCAAGGAATACCAAAATCCATAAAATGTTTACCATCTTCAAACCTATCATTAACACAAGCATTTTCTCCTGGGTTTAAAGTTTCAACAATTCCCGCTCTAATAATTTCTGGATTTCCATTTGCTCCTGTGGCTCCTGTGGCGCCCGTAGCACCAGTTGACCCTGTTGGTCCAGTGGGGCCAGTGGGTCCAATCGGCCCTGTGGGGCCAGTGGGAGAGTTTAATCTAATATTTTTTGTAATCACTATATTTTCACCTTCTGTCTTACAATTTTTTAATTTGTTTTTACAAAATTTATTACAACATCTTTTTAGCATAGTTTCTCCTTTATGCAAATTTATAATTTATTATATAAAAAATAAGAGAATATTGTTAATTTCAATATCTCTTAAATGCTACCAAATTTCTGTAACTAATTTTTTAATTTCAACTTTAAATTATTTGGCAAATATCTCTTTAATAAATAATTTTTGGTCTTCCATAACTTTCTTTTCACGTTTAGTTTTCTCTTCAAATGTCATTTCTGATTCATATTTATTTGTTTCTTTATCAAAACTTAACGATGATAACGGAAAACCTTTATTTAAAACTTTGCTTGGAGTGCTAATAAAATGATGGATAGGTTTAAATTCTTTTGTGTGAATATTTCCATCATAATCAATTAAAGATAAAGCCACATTGAAATGCCCGTCACTTTCCCCACCAACTTCGTTTAATTTTTGAATATAGACATTCAAAAGTTCTTGATCCGTAAGTTCTTTTCCATGAAATCTTCTAACAAGCACTCCTGGCTGGTCATCTTTGCTAAATTTATCAATTATAAGCCCACTATCATTACTAAAAACTGGCAGTCCTGTTATTTTATGATATGCTTTTGCTTTAATAATGGCATTTTCGGCTTCGGTTTCACCCGTTTCTTCAATTTTTTCGTCAATTCCAATTTCCAGTAAAGAAGTAACTTCAATATTTAGTTCATCAAACATCTGTTTATAAACAGAAATTTTCCCTGGATTTGTTGACGCTATTAAAACTTTTTGTTTTTTGCTTAAAATTTCACCATTTTTTATCGCCCAAATTTCAGCAAACTTATTTTCTAAAACAATATGTGATTTTTCATCAAATTTAATTAAAACAAATTTTGGTTTAATATTACTTAAATTTTCAAACAGTTTATCAAAATTTTTATCTTCTATCCCCTGCACGATTATTTGATTAGTATTTTCAAATGTTTGTGAAATGTTTTTTAAAAAATTTTCTAAACAATCTAAATTTTTATCAAATTCTAATACCTCTATCCCAACCAAATTTGTTTTTTCTAAATTAAATTTATTTTTATCATTTTCTCCACTTAATATATAAATAGTTTTCATATAATTACCTCTAATTTTTCTCTTTTGATTTATTTTAGATAAATTATATCACAAAAAATAAAAGGTTTTAATAAAACTTTTAAAATTTTTAAACAATTTTCACACAATTTATTATATTAAAATAAACTGATAATGGAGGGGTTTATGGCAGTTTCAAACAAAGCACTTTTACAATCTAAAATAACAGAAGGGACAGAAGAAGTTGTTGTTTCAAATCAAAGTAATGTTCACATCGCAAATAATGTTGATAGTGACATAATAATAATTAGAGGTGCCCCTAAAAACTGGGTTTTACCAAAAGAAACTATTAAAATTGATTTAACAATAACTAATAATATGAACCAAAATATTGAAGATTTAATCATTACAGACACACTCCCTAGTGGCGTAACTTTTGTTGAAAAATCTTTAAAGGTTGGAAGTCAAGAATATCCCGATTTAGACCCAACAATCGGATTTACTTTACCTGTTACTATTGGTGCTATGGGTGGCGAAATGGTACTTACCTACGATGTCCTAATTGATGAATATCCAAACATTGACGAATTTAAAAGCGTGTCTAAAATCAATTTCGACCTAGAAGGAAACTCGTATGAACTGCTGTCTAACGAATTAAACTTAAAAGTTGTAAACAACGATATTGTTTTGCTTAAAACTGCAAATACTAATGTTGTAAAAACTGGTGATGAAATTTTATATACCATTACTATTGAAAATTCGGGTTCAATCACCAACACAAATTTAGTTTTTTCCGACCCTATTCCCGCTGGCACAACTTTTGTTGAAAACAGTGTTACAATAGATGGTGAAGCAAAAGAAAATTTAAACCCAGAAACAGGCTTTAACTTAAACGATCTTGCTCCTAACGCATCAACAATTATAACATTTAAAGTTACTGTAAATTAAAATTAATGCAAATAAAATAAAAGATTAAAATAAAAATTTATTATAAAATAAGCAATCTATTAGCAATAAAAATTTTGAAAAAACCATATAAAATATTGTTAAAATTAAAAAAGGCTTTTGAATAAAGCCTTTTTATTTTGTGTAAATCTTTGTTTATGATATTATATTTATATAGGAGAATGTAATATGTGGGACGAAAAATTAATTGAAAAAGCCTTATTTTTTGCATTAAAAGCACACAAAAATCAAAAAATGGTTTATCCCGAAGATATTCCATACAGCGGTCATTTTGTAAGCGTATTTTTTAATGTAATAAATATTTGCGGAAAAGAAGAAAATTTAGATTTTAATTTATTAGGTTGCTGTGCCCTTCTTCACGACACTATTGAAGACACCAGTGTAACTTATGATGATATTTTAAAAGAATTTGGAAAACCTGTTGCTGACGGCGTTTTAGCACTTTCTAAAAATGAAAATATACCTCATGAAAAAAGAATTGAAGATGCTTTAATCCGAATTAAAAAAATGCCAAAGGAAGTTTGGATTGTAAAAATGGCTGACCGACTATTTAATTTGCGTGATAAAGTTCCTTTTTGGTCAAAAGAAAAACAAGATGCTTATTTGCTTGATGCCGAAAAAATTTATAATAGTTTGTCTAGTGCCAGCGATTTAATGGCTAATTCTTTAAAAACCGCTATTGAAAATTTTAGAAATATGTAATTTTTTATTTGTAAATATTATTTTTATATTTTGCTCTCAAAAACAAACCTAAAAATATTTCTTTACATATTAGCATATTAAAAAATTACTATTAATTTTTAAATTTTATCAATAAAAAAACAACTTTTATTTTTAAAAGTTGTTTTTTTGTTAGACACTTCCCTTTTCATTTTTTTTGTTTACGAAATGAACAATTATTTTATAAATTAATAGAGCCAAAATTAATACTATGAAAATATAAAATAAAATAGTTGAAAAAGCAGGGAAAACGGCACAAATCGTCATAATAATAACACCCGCAAGAATATTTCCAAGAGTTACTGTTACAATTGAAATTAGTGGATTTAATCCAAGCAATATAGCCAGTGCTGTTCCTGTATAAACTCCTGTTCCAGGAACTGGAATAGCAACAAATCCAAAAACAATCAAAATCTTTTTCCAAAGAGTTTTTTTGTCATCTTTTTTGTTTTCTAACTGTTTTTCAGTGCTTTCACCACTTTCCGAAGCCACTTCCCGCTTTTCCCCCGTTTCATCAAATTGAGAAGTTTTCTTTTTTATGCTTGCTGTAAAAAAGTTTATTATAGATTTAAAAAACTTTTTATCTTTTAAAGCGTTATAAATTGGTTTAAAAATAAATGCTAAAACAACAGTTACAAATGCCCCACCCAAAATTGAGCAAAGGAACGCCTGAAAACTTGTTAAAGCGTGTTCGCCCCAAAAAGAAGGACTAACGCCAAACGGAATTGCTCCTTTAAGTTCTATTAATGGAATTATTGAAATAATAATCGTGGCAAGAGCCGCATTATCACCAAACAAACTCCTTAAAAATTCACCAATTGCCTGTGTCATAAATTCTCCTAAAAGTATAACAATTATACATAATTTTTTTGATATTTCAAAACATTGTTAATAATATTTTTATGTTTCAAAAATAGTTTTTATTAAACTAACATTTTAGTTTATTTCTTTATCACTATCAATTTTGTTCGTTTCAGTTTTGTCTATTTCAGCACTGTCTGTTTCAGTGTTTTGTAAAACCACGTCATTTTGTTTAATATTTTTCTTGCTAAAAACGAAAATTTTTCTTGTTATATAATTGTACCCAAGCACAACGCAAGTTACAAACACTTTTGCCACCCACTGATTGATATGTAATTTATCGTAAAGTAAAAACATTCCAGCCATATTAAGTCCAAGTCCAATTACGCTTAAAATTGTAAACACAACAAAACCCTTAACGCTTTTACTATTCCCTTTTTCGGTGTAAACAAAAATAATTGAAAATATATAGTTAAAAATTAAACCTACAACAAACCCAACAGCAGTTCCTATAACAACGGTTGAAGTGTTTAAATTTGGGCTGTTAAAAAATATGTTTAAAACGCTTTCATATTTTGCTCTTTCAATAAAAAATTCGGTAAAGCCCATTACCAAAAAGTCTATTAAAGTTGCAATTCCTCCAACAATAATAAACCTACAAATTTCTGCAAAAGTTTTGTGAGCATTAAAGAAATCTTTTATCTTTCTAATCAAACTTTTATGTTCTTTTTTCTCCTTATTTTCCATACTCTCTCCTAAAAACAAGGCTAATTTTAAATTTATTAAAATCAGCCAAGTAAATTACTAAAATCTTATAAATGACAAATCTACATATAACGCAAGTGTCATAACCACAACATATAAAATCACCAATAGAATAATTACAAAGTCTTGAAAAATAACATCAACAGGGTTACCCGAATTTGTGTCTTTCTCGGTTAAGAACGAATATCTCATAAAAATCAAGAAAACTAGCGGAATAGATAATAAAAGTAATAATGAATTCCATCTTGTGGCAAGTGTTGTTTGAACTTCCATTCCCCACAAAGCATAAAACGCTAATGTTAAAATATAAAACGCATTTTGGTTTTTGTTTAAAAATCCACTTGTATATTTTTTATTAACTTCTCTTGTGTCTTTTTGTTCAGTTAAAACCTCATTTCTTCTTTTTGTAGTTCCCAAAAATAACGAAGCACAAAGCACAACTAGATATAACCAAACAGAAATTGAAATATCAAATAAAATTGCACCATACAAAAGTCTTAAAATATAACAACAAGAAAGCAAAAACAAATCTAGTATTGGTACATTTTTAAGTTTAAAGGAATACATAAAATTAAGCAACAAATACACAATTGCAACCGCGGTTGCAATCCAGTTTTTGATAAAAAAACTGGCGGTGGCAAAAAGCCCTAGCAAGAATAACGCACATATCACGCCTTCGGTTTTAGAAATTATTCCGCTTGCAAGTGGACGAAGTCGTTTTTTTGAATGATTACGATCTTTTTTAATATCAAACAAATCGTTTACAATATAGACAAAAGACGAAAGCATACAAAAAGCAACAAAGCCAAGCAGTGCTTTTAAAAGCAAGTTAGGTTCAAAAATGTGGCCTGCAAAGAATAATGGCACTAAAATAAGAAAATTTTTAATATAATGTTTTATTCTTAACATTTTTATTGTATATTTTGCTTTAAGTGAAAAACTAAACGGAAGTTTTTGAAGCCCACTTTCTTTGTTTACATACAAAGCAGGTTTTTTGTTTACAATCATATAGCCATTGTTTGCTATGTCAAACATATAAATGTCGCTTAACGAATCGGAATACGCATTTTCGCACGAAATTTTATCAGTTTTAAAATATTCTTTTAACCTGTTAATTTTTTCGCTTCCCTTACAGTTTTTTGCATTATCTTCATATTTAAGCGTTTCTAAAGAAATTTTAGAGCCAATTACAATAGCATCAGGGTTTACATTTTTCATTAATGCTTTAACCAAAAATTCTGGTGAAGCCGTACAAATAACGTCGTCTTCTCGTTTGTTTTGTAAATAAAATTTGTTAAACTTATTTTTATTTTTTTCAACAAACTTATCAAGCACTTTTTCTTTATTTTTAAAAAATTTGAAAATTGAAAAAGTATATTCTTTAAATTTTTCAAGCGTAATAATTTTAAAAACTTGCAAAAATTTCATAAATATTAAGCCAAAAAAATGGAATAGTAGCCAAGGCTTTCTTCCTAATAAATAAAAATAAAATATAAAACTGCTATCTTTTTTAAAAATAGTTTTATCAAAATCATATAAATTGTTTAATTCCATAGACGATATTATTACATAAAAATTTAAAAAAGTCAATAAAAAGTCATAATATTAAATTGTAATAATTGGTTGACAATACTTTAAAATTTGTTTATCATAGAATGACTTTAAAAGATTAATATGTTTATTATTACCAAATAAAAATAAATTAAAAAACATATTATTTTTTTTATTATAAGGAGTTAATATGACTAATTTTTTTATGCAAAATATAAAACTAGGTTTATTTAGCAAATCTGAAAATACAAACGGAAGTTTTTTCCTTCATATTTTTCAATTTTTAATTTACACACTTGTATCAAATTTGCTTCTTGCTTCTTTAATTTTCTTGTGTGGTTTTTCAATAAGTTGGGTTTTGCTTCCTTTAAGTTTTATATTCGGAACAGTTTTACTTATTATTTTCTATAACGAAAAATTAAGTTACAAAATTTTTTTTGAAATAATTGTCGGCACACTTTTATTTATGTTACTTGTTATAATTTCATCATTTTTCTATAATTTCGCTTGGGACGGAAACACTTATCATAAATATGCCGTTGGACTTTTATCAAAAGGCTGGAATCCATTAAGAGAACTCCCTAGCGACCAATTTATTGGAGAATTTTCAGGTTCTTCAAATTTGTGGGTTGAAGCATATTGCAAATTCACTTGGATATTAGGTGCAAACATTTATACAATAACAAAAGATATTGAAACTGGAAAAATGTACACAATGCTTGGCATGGTTATGGTTTTTGTTTTAGTTTTCTATTTCTTAAACAAAAAAGGTAACAAAAAATATGTTTCTATCCTTGTAGCGCTTGCTGCCAGTTTAAACCCAATTGCAATTCAACAATTTAACACTTTTTATTTAGATGGATTTCTACACCTTTGCCTAACAATGCTTTTAATTGCTCTTACAATGTGGCTTGATAAAGACACTTTCGACAGAAAAATGTCATTTAGTTTAGTGTTTTCAATTATGATAATATGTGCAAACATTAAATTTACAGGTTTATTATTTGGCGGAATATTTTGCATTGTATATTTCCTTCTAGACACAATCAGAAATTATAAAAATTATAAAAAAGCCTTTTGGAAACCAAGTTTAATCACTTGTGGATATTTTGCAATAATTGCAATAATCGCCATTTGCTTTGCGGGAAGTACTTCTTACATGACAAACTTGTTTAGACACGGAACATTAACTTATCCACTAACAGGTCCAAACAAAGTTGATATTATGACCCCAAACTCTCCTTTTACGGAAGTAAACCATATTAAAAATTTATTTATTTCACTTTTTTCTTACATGGAAAACTTTGCTTACTCATCAGGTTTAAAACCAACACTAAAATTTCCATTCTGGTTTGATTTAAGCAAAGAAAGTGCAAATCTTACAGAAGTTGATATAAGGCTATCAGGATTCGGAATATTTTTCAGTGCAATATTTGTAATTTCGTTAATAATTATAATTGTAAAACTTATTAAAATGAAAAAAGATGGAAAATTTTGGTTTTTACTTACGAATTTATTAATGTTCGTATTAATTACAATTTCAATAACGGAAAGTTGGTGGGCTAGATATGCTCCATGCATCTACTTTACTGTTTTAATAGCCCTATATTTAATTTTAAAAAGCAGTAAAAAAGTTTTCAAAATTTTAGGCATTGCGTTCAGCGTATTAGTTATTTTTAATAGTGCATTGTTTTTCAAAGGTACAACTTCCGAACTTCAAAAATCAATAGAAGTAAGCGAAAATTTAACTGAAATAAGTTTAAGCGGACCAGTTTATGTTTATGACGGAATTTTCCCAGGAAGTTACTTTAATTTAATTGATAAAAATGTTGATTTCATTATAAATAAAGATGTTCAAACCCTACCAAATTGGCAATATAGTAAATATGCTTCAATTGTTTGGGCTCCACGACAATAAAAAA
>DLSG01000049.1:9661-13692 GCA_002501285.1 Christensenella sp. UBA7868
AAAATTAAAATTCAAAAAAATTTCACAAAACAATTATTGACACTTTTATTCATATAGAATATAATTGTTAAAATTGAAAGTGAAATTTTTTATTTAAACAAAACTTTAATATTTTAAATTTAATATTAAATTAAAAGGAGTTTATTATGAAAAAAAATTTAGCATTTACAGGCTTTATAATTGCCACAAGCGTTTTTACTGTTATGACAATGTGTTTAATTTTGGCTTTTATTTTAATAGCCGACACAATCTTTGCAATAGGAGGTTCTTACGCACCAATTGCCAACACTTTATTTTTTTGTTTAGAACTTGTTTTTTCGTTAATTTCCCTTATACTAAACGCTGTTTCTATCAGTAAAACCCGCTCTCTTGAGAAATTTAAAAATAAACTAGGATTAATTATAACAACGCTTATTTTTAATTTTGCAAATCTTACTTTATGGTTAATATCTATGATAAATATTGGAAACGATTTTATAGTTTATTTTATTCCAAGCGTTCTAGTTTTTATTGGAAATCTTCTAATTTTAATAGATTTATTTTCTCTTCCCAAAACACTTAAAAAAATTAAAAACATAAATAATTTTGACTTAAACAAAAAAGCACAGAAAAAAAATGATGATTTCAATGAATTTGATATCCCAAATTATTATGACATTTAGTTAAATTTTAATTTTTAATATTTATTTTTAACTTTAAACCTAATCAATTAAAATTTCCACCATCATGATGGCGGAAATTTTTTATTTAAACATAATTTTAATTTTATATTGAATTTCAAAAACTTTTATGTTAAAATTAAAAATAGGAGAAATTAACAAATGAGCAGATATGAATTTAGCCCCGAAATGATTGTAACAGGCACAATGTGTAAAACAAACAAAACAGAAATATCTTACAGTGATATTCAACATTTTGTTAAAAATTTATATGAAGAAGCAAAAAAAGAAAACTCTTCTTGCCTTGTTTTATTCAGCGTAAAATATTTAAGAAAAATGGCAGAAGATTATAAAAATATTTTTTATGTGGGAGAAAGTCTTATCAAATTAAATAAACCTTATGATTTAGCATATCTTAAACGAAACTTTTTAGACCACCAAAGTGAGAAAGCATTAACTGTTATGGGATTGGTTAACAAAAATAAAAATAACTCTTGTGAACGTAATTTTTAAATTCTTTAAAACAAAATAATTTTTACGCAAAAATATAAAAAACTATATAAAGACCATATAAAAAGTTTTTTTCAAGTTTAAATTTAGTCTTAATAATAAACTAACAAAAAAGGAACTATACTACAAAGTATTGTTCCTTATTTTTTAAAATTTTCAAAAGGTTTTAATCTTATTTTCAACTTTTTAAATTTCTTAAGTTTTATTTTTTGCATTTTTATTTTCTTAATGTTATTTTTTATGCTTTAACTTCTTCATACAATGGTCTTGCACCAACAACAATTTTTGTGCTTAAAATAGTTGTTGTTCCTGTTTCGTAATCATATTCTTCTTCTCTATGAGCAGATTCATCATAACAAATTTCTTTTGTTGGGATAGAGAAATATACTGTATTTAATATCGAATTTAAAGAAACGCTTACAACATTTTTATTATCAATAGTTTCTACCATACCTGAAAAAAAGCCCACAGTCACATTGTCTTCATCTAAAATCCTATAATTTGAACCTGAAATTCCATTTTTTTGAAATTTATAATCGGTTCCAGCGATATTAACCACGCCATCTTGTTCACTCTTAAATGATACGGTTAAATTGTTTATCTTTGAGGTAGCGGCTTGAGATAATAAAGTTTCTAAATTTTGTTTTAATTCTTCATAACTCCCGCAAAAAGACAAATCTACACTTCTATCTTCAATTTTCACATTTTGTAAATCTAAATTATTTTTGTTATACTCTTGTTTTAACAAATCCCCATATTGCAAGCCACCCATAGTAGTGTTCCATTCACAATCCATTAAACCAGTAAATTTATAAGTTTTGTTCCAAACATAACTAATTTCCGCCCCGCAAGCCGAAAGCAAGAAAATTATTGGAAGCATTGCAGCAAGCACTAATCCTACAATTAAATTTTTTTTAGTTTTTTCCATTTTTACTCTCCTTTTACTATTTTATGATTTTCAACAATTTCTTTATAATTCGTTTTTAAATATTTTCTGTTTAAAACTTTTTTCTTCCCATAGTTTTTTAAATCGGTAAAAACTTTTTCATAAAAAGCCACCATTTCTTCATTTGGAATTTTTGTTTTTTCGTGTTTTAAAAAATATTCTAAAATCATTTCATCTTTATAATCTTTCCCACTGTAACATTTCGTAGCCGCAATATGGTCACAAATAAATTCAACAGCATATTTATAAGGCATATTCACTTGTCTTTTATTTTGTGGGTCTATCCAATAAACATAATGATGTTTATTGTGACCTTTATGATGAAGCCATGCCATGCTATAACCTTTTTCTTTTCTGCACGAAGCAATGGGTGAAAATTTTCCGTTATAATATTTAACACCTTCCCAAAATTCGGTGAAAGAATATTTTGATAAGTCGTGAGTTAGCCCTCGCCAAAATTGACCACACCTTGTACAATAGCAAAAAACATAAAATCTATGTTTATTCACCATGTGAAGATGTCCAAAAAAATTACGAATTTTCATACTCTTTTTCACGCGCTTTTTTGTTTATAACTTCAAACATCATGTTCTCCATTCGTTTCATACATTCGTTTTGATTAAAAACATTACTAGATTCAAGATATTTTTGCTCAACAAGTTTCTTTTCTTCTGGATTGTCTAACCAATAATCAATTACTTTTGCCAAATCTTTTGGCTTTCTACACTTAAAAATGCATCTGTCGTCAACAGCAAATTCTTTTGTGGCTGACAACCTAGAATCTGAAACAATTGTAAGTTTTCCGCACATAATTGCTTCCAAACAAGCAATGCCTTCAAGTTCAACTTCCGCAGGGTGCACATATAAATCAGAAAAATTTAAAACATCAATAATTTCATTTCGTGGGAAAAGTTTAAAAATAGGTTCTATTTTCAAATATCTTGCAAGTTTACGATATTTCTTTTCTTTAGGGCCTTGTCCGCCTAATATTAATTGTATTTTATCTTTATATTTAGAATATCTTAATGCTTTTATTAATGTATCTTGCGATTTTTCTCTTGCGTATCTTCCCGTTGTTAAAATTACAATTTTATCTTTAAATTCTTCTGGCTTTGGAGTATCCCTTTTTTGAACGTAATCATGAACGCCATTAGAAATAACATATCCTGGAGTTTGTCGCTTTATATTTTTTTCAAACACAGAGCGAATAAATTGAGTTGGATAATGTATCCCGTCAATATATTGATATGTGTGTTTCCAAATATATTTATAAACAAAATTATTTACGGGTTTAATTTTGTTTAATTTTACATAACAAGTTAAATTTTCCGCTTGCATGTGAAATCCAGCAGTCATAGGAATATTCATTTCTTTTGCAATTTTAACCGCACACATTCCAAGGCTTAAAGGAACCATAATATGAACTATATCACTTCCTTCTATCGCACTTCTCACGATTTCTTCATCGGGTTTAGCAAGAGTTACACCGACTTTTTCAACATAAGCATCTAAAACCTTACCAAAGCTTCGGTTAGGCACAATAAAGCAGTCTTCTTCTCCTTTTTTATTTTGATCGGCACACAAAATTTTAACTCTATGTCCCTGACTTTTTAAATACCGAATTAAATTCATTGCCGCAATAGTGGTTCCGTTATTTTCTTCTCCAAGAACATCACATACTATTGTTATTACCATACAAATTTTCCTTTCATTAGTTTTGTTTAAAAACTTTAAACTACTTATGTAATTTATTATTTGTTTTAAAACATTGTTATATTACCTATTATATATGAAAAACATACTCTTGTAAACAATTTTTTACAAATATTTTATTAAAAATAAAATAACTCTACCGCTAGTAGAGTTAAATTTTTATAGTTTTTTAATAATTAAAATTTAAAAACTAATTAAATTAT
>DLSG01000090.1:0-221 GCA_002501285.1 Christensenella sp. UBA7868
GATGACATAATAAGCAACATTAAAAAAATCAAGAGTGGAGAACTAGAACCATTTTTTAGAACATCAAAACAAGGACGCCCTGTAAAAGACTTTAATGAAAAGTTTGCTGATGCCGCGGTCGTTTTTGTTGAAAAAGAAAAAAAGATTTTGGGTGCAAAGCAAGATTATAAAGAATTTTTTATATTTTTAAATTCATTAAAAGGACTTTTTAGAAATTCGAT
>DLSG01000090.1:236-453 GCA_002501285.1 Christensenella sp. UBA7868
AAAATTTTTATTCTTTTTTTAATATGTGGTATAATACATATATGGATTATTCACATAAATTTGAAGTGGTAAGTAAATTTACTCCTAGTGGTGACCAGCCAAAAGCAATTGAAAGTCTTGTTCAAGGCATAGAAGACGGACTTAAAAGTCAAGTTTTGGTCGGCGTTACTGGAAGCGGAAAAACTTATACTATGGCAAAGGTTATTGAAAAACTTAA
>DLSG01000090.1:486-3871 GCA_002501285.1 Christensenella sp. UBA7868
TGCGGCGCAACTTTGCAACGAGTTTAGAGAGTTTTTCCCAAATAATAGAGTAGAATTTTTTGTGTCTTATTACGATTATTATCAACCCGAAGCCTATATTGTTTCGTCCGACACGTATATAGAAAAAGATATGAGCATAAACGACGATATTGATAAATTGCGTCATAGTGCAACTTGTTCACTTTTAGAAAGAAATGACACTATTGTTGTTGCATCGGTTTCGTGCATATATGGACTAGGCAGTCCAGAAGAATATTCGGGGCTTCAAATTTCTTTGCGTCCTGGCGATAAAATAGACCGTGATGAAGTTGTGTCAAGACTTGTAAATATTCAGTATGAAAGAAACGACATCGACTTTAAACGTGCAACTTTTCGTGTTAGGGGAGATATTTTGGAAGTCATTCCCGCTTATTCAAGTGAAACGGGTTATAGAATAGAATTTTTTGGTGACGAAATTGACGGATTAAGCGAAATTGATATAGTAACAGGAAAAGTTATTCAAAGATTAAACCATGTTGCAATCTATCCAGCAAGCCACTATGCGGTTGGAAGTGAAAAACTATTAAATGTTTTAAAAACAATTGAAAAAGATGCCGAAATTGAAGTTAATGAAATGCGAGATAAAGGCAAGATTTTAGAGGCTGAAAGACTTAAACAACGAACAAGTTATGATATTGAAATGATGCGAGAAATGGGTTATTGTAACGGAATAGAAAACTATTCACGTTATTTTGACGGGCGAAATGTTGGGGAACCACCATTCACGCTTTTAGACTATTTTAACAAAAATTTTGTTCTTTTTGTTGACGAAAGTCATATTACGCTTCCTCAAATTAGGGCTATGTATAACGGTGATAGAAGCCGAAAAGTTAATCTTGTTGATTATGGATTTAGATTAAAATCTAGTTTTGATAACAGACCGCTTACTTTTGACGAGTTTAACGAAAAACTTGGACAAGTTGTTTATGTTTCGGCAACGCCAAACGAATATGAACTTAAACAAGCAGGAAATGTTGTAGAGCAAATTATTCGTCCAACAGGGCTTTTAGATCCCGAAGTTGAAGTGAGAAAAATTGAAGGACAAATTGATGATTTAATTTCAGAAATTCACAAAACAATTATTAATGGTGGAAGAATTTTGGTAACAACTCTTACTAAAAAAATGAGCGAATCACTTACAAATTATTTAACCGATTATGGAATAAAAGTAAAATATCTTCACAGTGAAATTGACACGTTAGAGCGTATTGATATAATCAATTCTTTGCGTCTTGGTGAAATTGATGTGGTGGTTGGAATCAATCTTCTTCGTGAAGGACTTGATATTCCCGAAGTTATGTTAGTTTGCATTTTAGATGCCGATAAAGAAGGCTTTTTAAGAAGCGAAACTTCGCTTATTCAAACCATTGGTAGGGCAGCCCGTAATAGCAGGGCAAAAGTAATTATGTACGCCGACACTATTACAAAAAGTATGCAAAAAGCAATAGATGAAACTAATAGGCGTAGAAAAATTCAAATGGAATATAATAAACAACATGGAATAGTTCCAAAAACTATTATAAAAGATATTAAAAACACGCTGGATATTGGCAAAAAAGCAAATGTGGAAACTAAAAAGATAGACCGAAAAGATATTCCAAAACAAATTGAACTTTTAAAAGGTTTAATGAGTGAGGCTAGCAAACAATTAGACTTTGAAAAAGCAATAGAATTAAGAGAACAAATTAAAGAACTTAAAAAGTTGTTAGGAGAAAAATAAATGGAAGAATTTATTAAAATTAAAGGAGCACGAGAAAATAATCTTCAAAATATCAACTTAACTCTTCCTAGAAACAAACTTATTGTTTTTACGGGGGTTAGCGGAAGTGGAAAAAGCACACTTGCTTTTGACACTATTTTTGCCGAAGGTCAACGAAAATTTATGGAGAGTTTATCAAGTTATGCAAGAATGTTTTTAGGGCAAATGCAAAAACCTGATGTAGATTCTATCGAGGGCTTATCGCCAGCAATTTCAATAGACCAAAAAAGCACATCTCAAAATCCTCGTTCAACTGTTGGAACAGTTACAGAAATTTATGATTATTTAAGACTTATGTACGCTAACATCGGCAAACCTTTTTGTCCAAATTGTCATAAAGAAATTGAAAGACAAACAGTAGATCAAATTGTTGACAAAATTAAAGAGATTGGCGTTGGTGAAAAAATTTTGATTGAAAGCCCCGTAGTGAGTGGCGAAAAAGGAACGCACGCAAAACTTTTTGAAAGTTTAAATAAAAGTGGGTATGTAAGGGTTAAAGTTGACGGAAACATTTACACTCTTGACGAAGAAATTTCTCTTGATAAAAATATTAAACATACAATAAATGTTGTTATAGACAGAATAGTCATTAAAGACGATAATTTGGGCAGAATTGAAGAGTCTTGCGAAAATGCGATAAAACTATCAAAAGGCAAGGTAATAATCACATGGAACGAAAAAGAAACTCTTTATTCAACAAACTTTGCTTGCCCAGTTTGCGGATATAGCTTTAGTGAAATTTCTCCAAGACTTTTTAGTTTTAATAATCCTTTCGGTGCGTGCAAGGCGTGTAGCGGTCTTGGATATAAACAACAAATAAGCGAAGAACTTATTTTAAACAAACCAAATTTAACTTTAAATGAAGGGGCTTTAACAATTTCAGGGTGGAACATGGACGCAGGTTCAATTTCATCTTCACAAATAAGAGCACTTTCAAAAAAATATGGTTTTAGTATGGACGTTCCATTAAAANNTATAGTGCATCTTTTGCTTTATGGAACTAATGACGAAATAGAAGTAAATTATAGGTCAAGCAAGTGGGAAACGACTTACAAAACAAAATATGAAGGTATTATTCCAAACCTAGAGCGTAGATTTAGAGAAACAACAAGCGAATATATTAAGGGTGAAATCTCTAAATATATGGTGTCCACTCCTTGCCCAGAATGTAAAGGTAAAAGGCTAAACAAAGAAGCTTTAAACATATTTATATCAGGAAAAAATATCGATGATTTATGCGGTTTAAGTGTTGACGAAGCAATTTGTTTTATTGAAAATTTAAAACTAACTAAAAACGAACAAATTATAACTGAAAACATTTTAAAAGAAGTTAAAGCAAGATTAAATTTCTTAAAAAATGTTGGACTTGGTTATTTAACACTTTCAAGGTCATCAAACACTTTATCGGGTGGCGAAAGTCAGCGTATAAGACTTGCTACGCAAATTGGAAGTGGACTTGTAGGTGTGCTTTATATTTTGGACGAACCATCTATTGGACTTCATCAAAAAGATAACGATAAACTTATAGAAACTTTAAAAAATTTGCGAGATTTAGGAAACACAATTATTGTTGTTGAACATGATGAA
>DLSG01000081.1 GCA_002501285.1 Christensenella sp. UBA7868
TTGTGGCGGTGGAATTAATGGTTGTGTAGATATTGGAACATTAATTTTCTTGCTATTATTATTAAGCGTATGTGATAATAATCCTTGCAAATAGTTAAAAAATAAATAGTCCGTTTTAAGTCCGATTAAAGCGGACTATTTTTTTAGTAAAAAAGTTTAACAAATTTATAAAATTTAATGATATTAAAATATGATAAATTAAAAAGCATTTTTAAAAAAGAATAATTTTAACAATAAACTAATATTTAAAAATTTTATAAAATAATGTCGAAAGTCCACAATCTTTGTTATATATATATTCAATTTTTATTAAAATTTGTTAATTTTAGAAAATTTTTACAAATTTGGAATAATTTTCCAATCTATTCAAACACTAACAAAAATTAAAAAAATAAATAATTTACAATTTCGCTTTTAATTTGTTGACAAATTTTTTTTAATTTTATACAATAATCTTGTTATATTAAATTACAAGAATTTTCAAGGAGTAAATATGAAAAAAATAGCAAACAAATTTTCAAAAATTGCAATAAATTGTTTAGCAGCAATTGCTACTTTACTTGTAGCATTTCTAGGCGTTTTTTCTGCGCCATTAATGAATGTTGCTCGCGTTATGGCAGATGAAGCTTTTTCATCATCTACACTTTCGCTTGCTAAACTAAAAAGCAAAGTAAAACTTGGCAATGACATTGAAATTCCAAAAGGAACAACAGATGATGGTCAAGTTAATATTGTGGTTAAAGACCCTAAAAATAAAGTGGTATTTGACAGCACAAGAGCAGGAGATTTCGCTAATGTTACTGATGCTGGAACAAAATATACTTTAAAAGCAGATAAAGTTGGAACTTATAAAATTCAATATTCTGTTAAAGGTGCCTCATCACACAAAGAACTACAAACACAAGAATTTAAAGTTGTTGTAACAGGCGAAAAAGCACAACTTTCTTTTGAAACAAATTCTAAATATATGATTCCTAGCGTAGTAAACGCAGAACATCAAATTGTTTTGCCAAATCCTATTGTTAAAGATAGTGAAGGAAATGATGTTAAAGAAGCAAAAGTTTTAGAATCATTAAAAGTTGTTGTTAAAGAAACTGCTACTGGAACTGAATATTCAAGTGATTTAGCAAACACTGATTATTTCATCAAAAAAGTTGATGCAAGAAAAGATGCTGATAACAATGATGTTTATAATTATGCTTTCACACCAAGTGGAGATGTAGATTGCAGTTATATTGTAACTTACTATTATACAGACACTTTAACTGGTCTTGAAACAGTTTATAAACCTTTCGAAATTAATTATGAAAAAGAATTTAAAGCCTCTGACATCAAATTTGGTTATAAATTTGTTTCTGATGGGGAAGGTTTATCTTCAATTCCATCAAGTTTAGAACTTGGAGAAGAAGTTATTCTTCCTATTGCAAATTTCTATGATGAAAATGACGAAGATTTCAGTTTAGTTGGTGTTACTGATGTTCAAGTAATCTTTACACCAAATGCTGCAAATAAAGAAAAATATGCAAGCCTACTTGAAAGCGGAAAAGATTATGTTGTTGTATCAAATTCAAACAAATTTACACCAATGTATTCTTCAAATGAAGGTTATTACACTATTAATTATGACCTATCAAGTTTCTACACTTATGCTGAAAACAGCAAGAAAGTGGCTGGCGAAGAGAAAAAAACAGATGCACATCTAGTTTATAATATTACAGACGCAAAAGATTCAACCGCTCCTACAACTTATGTTGTAAATGATTATGCTGAATCTGAAATTAATGGGACTTATGAACCTGTTGATGTTTCATATTTAATTCCTACAAAAGTAAAAACAGGAACAACAGTTAATTTCCCTGCAATTTTTGCTACTGACAATGTTTCTTCTTTTGAAGATATGAAAAACAGTTTCCACCGTGTAATTGTTCCAGAAAAAGAAGCGAACACAACACTTGAAAATGAAACAAAATCAGGCACTAACGATAAATATAAATTTAATGAAACTGCTTCATTTACTTTTGATAAAGCAGGAACTTATACAGTTCGTTATGAAGCAACTGATAAAGCAAACAGATACAACTATACAGGAACAACTTTCAAAATTGAAGTTGTTGATGAATTTGAAGATAATGCTGCTCCAAGAATTACTATGAGCACTGTTCCAGCAGTTGTTGAAGTTGGCGAAACATTAGAAATTAATAAACCTCAAATTATTGACTATAAATCTACTGATGCACAAGAAACAGAAGTAGTAGATAAAAATCTAGAAGTATATTATTTCTATTATTTAGATTCTGCTATTGCTGATGCTGATGCTTTAAAAGCAGAAATTGAAACTTACAGAACAACAAAAACAAGTTTAAATTTAAAACTTTTAGAAGAAAAAGAAGGGGATAACTCAAAACTTGCTTTAACTATTCCTAATGCAAGTAAAGTAACAGTTGTTGCTGTTGCAATTGACGATTCTCACTATATTGATAGCGAAAAAGGTTTAAGCGTTGAAACAAGAACAATTAATGTTTTAAATGTTGAAAACGATAGTGATGCTCCTGTAATTAATACAGTAGATTCTGAATATAAAGCAGGATTAGAAGCAAACACATTAAAACAAGACGAAGTTATTAAACTTCCAGAACTTAAAGCCGCAGACGGCACTTATACAGATTATTTAAAAGCATCTGTTGAAGTTGTTGATAAAAACGGAAATTCAGTTAGTGTTGTAAATGCAAAATATGAAGTTAATGGCTCTAACTATGTAATTAAAGATGCTAAATTTGTAGCAACTAAATCTGGTTATTATACAATTGTTTACAGATTATCAGACCTTGGCGGAAACTATACAATTAAGAGTTATGTAGTTTCAATTGCAAGAACAAAAGCTCCAACAATTGAAATTGATGGTACAGTAACAAGTGCTGAAATTGGGGAAGCAATCAAACTTCCAGCTGCTGTTGTAAAAGAAGACGGAGAAGTAGTTTCTTCATATAAAATTTCAGTAGTATTTGGTGATGATGTTCCTTCAAATAAATTTGTTGTAGGTACAAACGAATTTACAGCATTAGAAGCTGGCACATTCACTTATAAATATGTTGCAAAAGACGGAGATACTGTTGTTGCTGAAACAGGATTCTATTCTTTCGAAGCAAAAGACACTCAAAAACCAGTAATCACAACAGATTACGACTTAAATAGTATTAAAACATTTAAATTAGTAAAAGAAGAAGGTGCAACAGATTATAACCCAATCGAACTTCCTGGATACACCGCAGAAGATGTATTAAACGGAATTAGAGAAAGCAAAGTTACAGTTAAATCTCCAAGCGGAAAAGAATTAAAAGTAACTTATGACGAAGAAAATGGCGTTTATAAATTTATTCCAACATTAGACGGGGCATATACAGTTGTTTATAGTGCAACAGATAATGCTAACAACACAACAGAATTAACTTATGTTATTAAAGTTGGTGATACAACTGCTCCTTCAAT
Organism: Christensenella sp. UBA7868; assembly: GCA_002501285.1. Lineage (GTDB taxonomy): Bacteria > Bacillota > Clostridia > Christensenellales > UBA1242 > UBA7868. Next base: position 3,487 of record DLSG01000081.1, read on the forward strand.
TAGTTTTGCTGAAATCAGTGATTTTGGTAAAAGAGCAGATATTAAAGTTAATGGTTCACTTACACTTGATTTAGATAAAATCAAAGTTAGTGATGCAGGAACAACAGAAACTGCAAAAGCATTAACAACAAAATATACAAACGGCAATTTAAAACGCTTCTTAATTACTGTAACTGGCCCAGATGGTTCAACAGTAACTGCTGAAGATGATTCTTATGAATATGTATTAAAAACTGCTGGTAAATACACAATCACTTACACTGCTCGTGACCAAGCTGGAAATGAAAAAATCGTTAAAGAATATGTTACAGTTTACGCTGATAATAACGCTTCTGTTATCTCAACAGAAACTTGGAGCATTGTATTAATCGTTTTAAGTTTAGCAATTTTAGCAGGTGTAATTATCTATTTTGTTAAAACACGTGACAAAAAAACTGATAAAAAAACACCAGTAAAATTAACTGATGACAAAAAAGACGATAAAAAAGAAGACTAATTAAAGTTAAAAATAAAAATCTCACTTAAAAGTGGGATTTTTTTTATTTTAACAAAAAAATGTTTAATTATTTTTATAATTGTGTTATAATATAAAGTATGTTAAATAAGATTGAAAAACAAATTATGCGATATTTTTATAATCGTTGTTATAATAAAGAAAGTTGCTTAATCAAGCCAGAAGACATAAAAATTAGTTTAATTCCCGAAATTGAAATTAATGATGTCCAACTTGATAGGGCAGTTAATAACTTAATTTATGATGGGTATATCGACCTTGTTGCTTCTGAAAATAAGGGCGTGCCTGTTTATTGCGTAAGTTTAAAAAGCAAAGGTCAAGCATTTTTGCGTGAACTTGAAAACACTAAAAAAGAAAATAGATATTTGGTTGCTAGGTCGATTGTGCTTGCTTTATTAGGCCTTGCCGTAACTTGGATTTTAAAACTTATTTTTCATATTTAATAGAAAAGTAAAAAAATTAAAAAGTTAAATCTTATTTTTTAGTTCTATTTTTATTATTAACTTTAAAGGATAAAATCATTAATATTAAATTTAGAAAAATCATAATAAAAAGTGGTTTTTCTTTTTTTGACAAAATTTTAATAAAATTTTTAAAATAATATTTTAAAAGTTTTAAGAAGTGTGATATATTTATTTAAGGGGACAAATGAAACTTTTAGATTTAATTTTTAAAACCGATAAAGATTCTACAAAAGAAGTCCTTGTTGATGATATAATTAAAACAGAGTCAAGACCCAAAAAAACTACAATTTCTAAACCGATAACAGGGCAAGAAACAATAACAAATATTAATTATAACAGTATAAATGTTTATGCTCCACAAAGTCAGGGGGAAATTGAAAAGATTGTTCAAAACTTAATAAAAAATGAGGCTAGTATTATTAATTTAAAAGGCTTTGATAAACAAACTTATTCAAGGGTGTTAGATTTTTTAAATGGTGCAGTTTTTGCTTTAAAAGGTGAAATTTCACGGCTTACTCAGGATTTATATTTAATTACGCCTGAAAATTTAAAAATTAAAATTTTAAAATAAATTTTTACTTTAGGAAAAACATGAAAACAAAAACAAAATACATATTATTTAGTTTATTAGTAGTTGGACTAATTTTAATAGATTTAGTTACAAAAATATTGTGTGAAGGGATAAATGTTGAAATAATTCCAAATTTTTTCATGCTTTATAGTGTTCACAACTATGGGGCTGGGCTTGGAATATTGTCTGGAAAAACAGCATTATTGATTGTTTTATCGATTTTTTTGCTTATATGTTTTGCATTATATGATGTGTTTTATAAACGAAAAACAACAGTTTATGTAATCGGTATGAGTTTTATATTTGCAGGTGCTATTGGAAATTTAATCGACCGAATTGCTTTTGGTTATGTGCGTGATTTTTTATATTTTAACATTAAAATTATGCCATATTATTTTAATGTCGCAGATGCTTTACTTACTGTTGGAATTATTTTGTTTGTTATAGATATAATTTTCTTAACAAAAAATGATAAAAAAAATGATAAAAATAAAAAAGAAAAACAAAGTTTAGATGATAAAAACTTATCTGAAAATATAGATAATGGTGAAATAAAGGAATAAAAATGATACAAAAGTTTAAAGTTGAAGATAAAGATAAAAACAAAAGACTAGATGCGTTTTTAAGTGAAAATTTGCCCGATATTACGCGAAGTCAAATTTCCTTATTAAATAGTGAGGGGAAAGTCTTATTGAACAAAAGAACGGTGAAAAACGGCTATAAATTATGTTTTGGTGATGAAATTGAGATTGAAATTGATCAAAAAAAAGAATTAAGTTTTTCTCCTGAAAATATTCCGCTTGATGTGGTATATGAAGATGATGACTTTATTGTTATTAACAAACCCCAAGGTCTGTGTGTTCACCCTGCGGTAAAAAATGAAGAGCATACGCTTGTTAATGCTTTAATGTATAGATTTAAAAATTTAAGCGATATAAATGGAAATTTTCGAATGGGAATTGTGCATAGGCTTGATAAAGACACATCGGGGCTTATGATTGTTGCAAAAAACAATAAAGCACATATTAATCTTGCTAGACAAATTCAAACAAAAAGTTGTAAACGAAAATATTTAGCCCTAGTGGTTGGAACTTTTAATCCAAAAGACGGAGAAATCAATAAAAACTTGATAAGAAGCAAAAAGAATAGGCTTAAATATGAAGTTTGTGGAAATTTTGAGGGTAAACAAGCGCTAACATATTATAAAACAATTGAAATTTATAAAGGATATAGTTTAGTTGAATTTGAACTTAAAACAGGACGTACGCATCAAATAAGGGTTCATTCAAGTTTTTTAGGACACCCAATTGTGGGTGATAAACTTTATGGTGTAAAAGATAATTTTGGTCTTCAGGGGCAACTTCTAACAAGTTACGACCTAACACTTTCAAGGCCTCTAGATGGCAAAATTTTACATTTTGAAATTCCTCTTCCAGATTATTTTCAAAGTGTTATTGAAAAATTAAAATAATTTAATAATTTAATTAATTTGTTATTTTGTTTTTTATTATTTATTAAATATTTTATTTGTTATTTTAATATGAGTTAAAATTTATAAACAAAAAATTTAATTTAAAATTAATTTTTTCTTGATAAAAACGCTTAAAATGTGATAGTATAATAATATGGAAAAACGCTCTAAAAAGTTTGTATATTTTATATCCTTTGTTATTATGTTCTTGATAGG
>DLSG01000080.1:0-401 GCA_002501285.1 Christensenella sp. UBA7868
ATTAAAATAACAAATGATAATAACGAAAACAAAACGATTTCACTTAAAGCGGGTGATGGTTTTGCACAAGGTGTATTTACTGAATTTTTAGTAACTTATGACGATGATGCAACAGAAGAGAGAACTGGTGGTTTTGGCTCTACTAATAAAAATTAATTTTGGTTTTTAAAAAAATTTAAAAACTATGATAAAACTAGTTAAAGAATTTTTATTGAAAATTGATTTGATTTGATTTGATTTATCAATCAAAAACTCTAAACTATAAAAAATATAAAGATAAAATTATAAAATAAACTTTAAAGAAATTAAAAAAACACTTTACTTTTTTCAAAATATGTTGTATTATTAAATGTCCTTAACAAGGTTATGCGATAAAACACCCTTACGCTAGCTTTGTTGGT
>DLSG01000080.1:498-2443 GCA_002501285.1 Christensenella sp. UBA7868
GACACTGGTTCAACAGAAGTTCAAATCGCTTTACTTACAGCAAGAATTAACCATATTACAGAACACCTAAAAGCAAACAAACAAGATAACTCTGCAAAACGTGGATTACTTATGCTTATCGGTAAAAGAAATGGTTTATTAAAATATTTAGAAAACAAAGATATTAACAAATATCGTGAACTTAAAAAATCTTTAGGAATTAGATAGTGCTTTAAGCATTATCTTTTTTTTTAACTAAAATACATATTGAAAAATTTTATTGTTTGAATATTGTATTTAACTTTTTTAAGATTAAATGAAATGCAAATATTTGAATTTGTTTAAAAAAATAAATACTTTCTTATGAAAATTTTTAAATATTTTGAAATATAAAACTTTACTTAAAATCTTGTATTGACAAGATTTTTTGTTGTGGTATAATAAAAGTATGATTATAAAGATAAATATATTTTCACCTAAAAAAGTGTATAACTTAATGCTTGATGAAAGCAAAAATTTTGTTGAATATAACGGAATGGAAAAAGTGATGGATATTAAACCTAGTTTTGAAAAATTAATTCAAATTTTTTCAAGTTGGGGAAATAATTATTCAGAATTAAGTTTTTTAGATGCTGAAAATTTTAAAGTTGAAATAATTGACGGGGAAAATTCGAAAAAATTTTTGGGCAGTGGAGATTATCCTGAAAATTACCAAGATTTTAAAAATGGAGTTTTGGAGATTGTAAAATGTTTTTAGACGATATAAATTTTGATGAACTAAAATATTTAGATTATATGAAACTAATTTCAGCAAATTATTTTATCAAATTTTTTGGTGAAAAATATAAAGATAAGATTTTAGAAAGGTTAGACAACACAAAAATTTTCTTTATTGACAGACTTGGCGTAAATTCTGATATAAAGATTAATTTGGTGGCAAACGAACTTGGAGCATATTATTGTGATGCTTTACATGATGTTTTTCCTTCTCTTTCTAATAAAATTTTTAAAACAAAAGATGTTCTTCAAAAGGCTCCTGTTATTATGATTTTGTCTTTTGGCAATCGCTTAAATAATGAGAGCGAAACAAAACTTGAAGATGCAATTAAATTTTTTCTTGGAGATGAAAATTATAAGTTAAACAAAGAAGATTTAGCAAGATGCAGAAAAGTTTTTCTTAAATATTCATCACCTATTTCAAATCTGGAAAAATTGTTAAATAAACTTGAAAATGAAAAAGATGAAAAACCAAATTTAATTTTAGATTTACATCAGGCATATAACAAATACATAGACCGTGAATATGATAGTCTATCTGAAAAACAAAAAAGTTGGCTTTCAAAAGCCATAAATCACTTTTATATTGCAGATAATAACACCGCTTTCTTTGGAAATGCTTTCGATTTAAAAGATAATCAGCATTTAGAATTTATCTGCTATGATTATATGAAAGCCGTAGCCCAAGATTCGTTTTTGCATGAGTTACTTCACGCAATTAGTTATAGTCCAAGATTTTATTGCACAAATAATGAAAAATATGCCTTTACAAAACATGGTGTAAATAATATTTTAAAAATTGAAAATCAAAACGAAATAATTGATGAAAACAGATTTTTAAATGAAATTTTTACCGACTATTTTGCAGTTGGCTTAAAGAATTATATGATAAATGATGGTTATAAATTATTGCTTGATGGAAAACCTTGTTCTACATATTCTCTTTGTTTTGTGTTAATAAAACCATTTATAAAAAAATATTTAAAACAAATTAAAGAATGTTATATTTGTGAAGATGAAAATATGCTAGAAAATTTTATCGGCATTCAAAATTTAAAAGAATTAAACACGCTTGTTGAAAATTTTGCGGGTTATGCTGATAGCATGATTTCAAAAAGATATTGTTTGGCTCAGACTTTTGACGAGGGGCTAGAATTTTCTAAACAACCTAAAAATTTATATGAAAAAG
>DLSG01000080.1:2463-4298 GCA_002501285.1 Christensenella sp. UBA7868
TTTAAAAAAATGGATAATTTAATGAAAAAGATTGATAAATATGTTAAGACAAACAATACTGAAAATATTTTCGTTTAAAAATTTTAAATAAAATAATTTTTAATAATAAAAAAATTAATAAAATTTTTGTAAACATTTGTATTTTTTTTTCATAAGTAATATAATTAAAAAGCCTAAAAAGGAGAGAATATGAAAAGATTTAAAGGTGATTATATTGTTTACTTAATTGTAAGCGTATTATTAATTACGCTTGGAATTGTTATGCTTGTAAACAATTATGAAATAGGTTTAAAAATTGTAAATATTGCAATAGCATTAATGCTTGTTGCTTATCTTGCATTAGTGATTTTCCCACTTATAAAACACAAAAGGGGAACAATACAAATTTTGACAATCGTTGAATTTGTGCTTGTGTGCATAATTGCAATTGGATTAGTGCTTCAACAATTTAAAGTGTTTAACATTGCTGGTGCGTGCAAAATTATTGGATTAGTTATTTGGATTAGGGCAATCGTAGAATTGTTTAGAGCATATTTTTACAGAGGAAAAGATTCTAGTTATAATTATGCCGTATGGTATTTTTGCATAATTTTAGCGTTAGTTACTCTTGGAACTTATATGTTTGCTAAACCTTTCTTTACAGATCAGCAAGTTGTTTTAGTTTTAAGCATTATGNNTTGTGGCTTTGTGCCTAATTGTTTTAGGAATAATTTACGCTCCTAAAAAGAAAAAGACTAAATCTAAAAGCAAATAAAAATTAAAAATAGACAAATTTAAAAATGAACACTCTTTTAATTAAGGGTGTTTTTTTAAAAGTTTTTTGATTTTAGTCTTTATTCATAATATTTTTTGTTGGTTTTTGGCTATTTTATTTCGTTTTTACTGCTTAAAAATAGTGTAAATTTATTGTAATTTAATGATTTTTATTGTATAATAAATTTACTATGATTAACTTTTTCATGAATTATAGCGGTATGGAACTTCTTGTAATTTCGGTAGCATTTATAATTGCTATTATTTTTGCATTAACAATTCATGAATTTAGTCACAGTTTGGTTGCTACGCTTCAAGGCGATTACACCAGCAGAAATTTTGGAAGGCTTACATTAAATCCTTTAAAACATATTGACCCTATTGGTNNCATTCTTAGAAATATTGTCGTTAATGCTAGGGTATATGCTAGCATTACTATTCTCATTTTCTCTTCATGAATTTGCACATGCATACACATCCACAAAGTTTGGAGATCCAACTCCAAGACTTATGGGAAGATTAACCCTTAATCCATTAAAACACATTGATCCGGTTGGCTTTTTGTGCTTGGTTTTATTTGGGTTTGGTTGGGCAAAGCCCGTTCCAATAAATTCTTATAAATTTAAAAATTTTAAAAAGGGCTTGTTTTTAACATCGATAAGTGGAATTTGCACAAATTTTGTTGCTTGCTTTTTGTTTGTTGGAATTTTGGTTTTAAGTTTTGGTTTAACGCCGTTATCGCAAATTTTGTCAAGCAGTTATTTAATTAGGTTTTGTTATTATTTGCTATATTTTTCNNACTAAATTTAGGTCTTGCAATTTTTAACCTAATTCCAATTCCGCCACTAGACGGCTATAACGCTGTGGCTAGTTTTACAAAAGGAAACAATAAGTTTACAGAATTTATAAGAAAATATGGTTTTTTAATATTGCTTGTTATATTAATGACAGGACTTATGGACATTATATTTGATGCGTTATATGCTTTTATTTTGCCAGCATTTGAAAACTTTTGGTTTTTTATATTTGGTTAAATAAACAAAAATTTTTATTAATAGGATAAAAAATGGAAGAAAATAAAA
>DLSG01000042.1 GCA_002501285.1 Christensenella sp. UBA7868
ATAATTGTAAAGAAAAACTTTACAATATAAATGGAGGTGAAAACTATTATGATGAGAAAGAAAAATGCAACAACTCAAAATTGCTCTAACTGCTCAGGTGATTGCGGAAAATGCGGTCATTGCGGTGGCGGAAAAAGCAAAACTGCTACNNCTAAATCTAATCAAGTAGAAACTGCAAGAAGTGCAGGTAAAAGAACTCAAAGAACTTCTTCTACACGTGCTAAAACAACTTCTACTAGAAGCAAAAGTAGTAAATAGTTTTCAAAAAAAGAGAGAAAGTTATCAAACTTTCTCTTTTTATTATATTTTCTTTTTCTGAAATTTCTTTTTTCTATAAATTTTGCCTTTTCTACATACTCTATCACCTTTTTCCAGTAATAAAATGGTTTTATAAAAATTTAAAAGAAATTTTTAACTTTTTTTAAAACAAATAGGGGTCTTATTTATGAATTAGTTATTAATAATTTTTATAACTTCAAGGCACAAACGATAAACATTTACAGCGTTATGCTCTTTTATAATCGTTTGGCTACCATCTGCAAATTTTTCAGTAAAGTAAATATGCTGTTTATCATCTTTCACGGCACAATCAAATGTAAATAATCTAAAATTATTGCCATCAAATGTTAAACACAATGAATAAGCATCTCCATCTCGATTTACAAAATTATCTTCATACTGTATTGCATAAATCTTTGCTTTATTTTCATTGTTCGTTATAGATTCTTTTATAGGAAGATATTTAACTGGAATATTATTTTCCTTCATAATAGCATCACAACAGCCCCTAAACACTGCTGTCCAAAGTCCAGAATCTTTTTCCATAAGTCTTATAAAATCTTTTTTTACTCTACTTAAATATTTAAGCAATTTATTGCTTATTAGTTGGTTTATTGTCATAATGTTACCTTTTTAATATTCCAGCAAAACTAAACATATAGCATTTTTAATTTAAAAATATACTTTGTTGTTTATTTAATCCAATAAAGTTATATTCTAATAACTTTAATTTCTTTATTCTAAACTGATTAGATAATAATAAACAGGTTGACCACCACAAAGAACGCTAATTTCCTTTTCTGGATAAATGCTATATAATTTTTCTTGAAGTGCTAATGCTTCGGCTTCACTTACTTTATCTCCGAAGAATAAAGAAATGTTAATAACATCATCTGTCATCATTTTTTCAAGCAAACTGATAACTGTTTCGTCAACAGTTTTTCCTTTTGTAAGAATACTGCTGTCGGTTAAGCCAATCATATCATTTTTTTGAATGCTAATTCCATCTACATTAGTGTTTCTTACTGCATAAGTAACACTTGCACTCTTTACTGTTTGCAAACTATCTGTCATTGCTTCTGTGTTTTCTTCAACAGAGGCTTCTGGATTGAATGATAAGCAAGCGCTCATTCCTTCTGGAATGTTTTTTGAAGGAATTACAATCAAATTTTTGTTTGTAAGTTGTTTTGCTTGTTCACAAGCCAAAATTATGTTTTTATTGTTTGGCAAAATGAAAATATTTTTAGCATTAACTTCGTCAACACCTTTCAAAATATCATCAGCAGAAGGATTCATTGTTTGACCGCCTTCTAAAACATAGTCAACTCCAACATCTTTAAAGATGGAAACAAGACCATCACCTGCACAAACAGAGATAAGTCCAAATTCTTTCATTTCTTCTAATGCTTTTTGTTTTTTAAGTTCACGGTTTTCTTCAAGCATATTTTCAATTTTTAAATTGAATAATTCACCAAGTTCCAAACCATAGCCTAACGCTCTGTTAGGTTCGTTTGTGTGAACATGGACTTTAACCAAACTTAAATCACCGATACAAATTACAGAATCACCAATTTCCATTAGTTTTTCTCTTAATCTGTCAATATCGCTTACTGTTGTCTTTTTATGCATTTGAATAACCATAAATTCGGTACAATAAGCAAATTGAATGTCCGCTAAATCCATTAAATTTACTTCGGCATTGCTTTTTACAACAGGAACTACAGTTTCTGCCATTTTTACTTCTAGGCTTTCGTCACCAATTAAAAGTTTATAAAAGCCATTAAAGATTATCATCAATCCTTGTCCGCCACTATCTACTACACCCGCTTTTTTCAAAACTGGTAATAATTCTGGAGTCATTTGAAGGGCTTGTTCACCTTCTTCAATAACACCTTTTAAAAACTCTTCAATAGAAAGTTGTTTTTTACTAAGCCTTGCTGCCGCTTCGCTCATCATTCTAATTACGGTTAAAATTGTTCCTTCTTTTGGTTTTGTAACCGCTTTGTATGCAACTTCTGCTCCGCTTTCAATTGCTCTTGCAAAATTCTTTACATCAATTTCTTTTTCTGTGCAAAGCACTGTACAAATTCCTTTTAAAATTTGGGAAAGAATAACACCACTGTTTCCTCTTGCTCCTCTTAAAGCACCTTTTTGTACTGCTTCACATAAACTGTCCAAATTGTTGTTTGGACACATATTAACTTCTTTTACTGCACTGTTTAAAGTTAAACTCATGTTTGTTCCTGTATCACCATCTGGAACTGGAAAAACATTTAAACTGTCAACATAACTTCGATTTTCTTCTAATACTTTACCACCTGCGATTATCATTTTTCTGAATGTGGCACCATTTATATTTTTTTGCATTTCGCAAACTATCCCCCTAAATATTCAACAAAAAAATGCTAAACCCTAACCCCAAGCACATTAACATTCACGCTGTCCACAATCATTCCTGTGAACTTTTCTACGGAATATTTTATAGAACTCTTTAAAGATTCAGCAACTGCGTTTATAGAAACGCCATATTTTAAAATAACATACAAGTCGATGTAAATTTTATTGTCAACAGTTATAACTTTTACGCCTTTATTTGAACTTTTGCGTTTAAAAAGTTCATGCAAATTATCGCTAAATTTTTTAGCGACTAGGTCAACAACACCATAGCAATCAAGAGCAACCTTTCCGCATACGCTTTCAATTGCTTCTTCTGTGATTGATATTTTGCCGTAAGAATTGGTTGTATTAACTGGCATATTTACTCCCACTTATAATTTTTTCACATACTTATTATTACCAATTTATTTTAGTAACATTAATATATTACACAATTTTTCATTTAATTGCAATAATTTTTCAAATATTTTTTG
>DLSG01000036.1:0-597 GCA_002501285.1 Christensenella sp. UBA7868
TTCTTTCATTTTTATCTCCTTTAATTAAATTATATCAAGAAATTAGAAAAAAATGAAGAATTTTAATTAAGTTTTTATAAATTTAAGACAATTTAATTACCGTAAGAGTGGCACTTGGTCCCCCGTTCGCTTCAAGTTTAACATTATTTATAACAACAGGTACAAGCGAAACAGCATTACCTTCTTCCAAATTCATAACAAATTGTCCACTTGAAGTAGATTCTTCGCTAAGTGGTCTTGCAGTATATCTTTCCCTAGTCCCATCAATAGCAATTGCAATACTGTCAGTCCCCGCAGCACCCGTTGCTCTGTTCACATAATAAGTTACTAAATAAGTGCCTGTCGATGGAACAGTTATAAATGTCCCACCAAGCACAAGACCATTGTTTGTTAAAATTGTAAGCATCGAAATAGGTTCACCTGTTGTTATGCTTTGACTTGCCATATTTAAAATCGTAGCATTTTGATTTGAAATAACCCCAGTAGGTCCAATCGGTCCCGTTGGACCCGCAGGGCCCATAGGTCCTGTATCGCCCTTTTCCCCTTTCTCGCCAGTGTCACCTTTCTCTCCACGTTCTCCTGGCTCACCTTTATCAA
>DLSG01000036.1:630-9062 GCA_002501285.1 Christensenella sp. UBA7868
TCTCCTTTTTCACCGACATCGCCTTTCTCTCCCTTTTCACCAGGATCACCCTTTTCGCCTTTTTCTCCGCATTCTCCTTTTTCGCCTTTTTCTCCACAACTGCCGTCCAAGCCCCTTATTCCCGCAGGTCCAGTACAACCAGTGTCCCCCTTTGGTCCCATTGGACCCATTGGCCCAGTTGGACCTGTTACAATTAATATTTTTGTATTGCTATTTAATCTATTTTCTACATTTAATTCATCATTATATTTAAAACCATTTTTTTCAAAAATCTCGTTTCTTAAATCCAAATAATCTTTGCAAGGCATATACTCGCTCCTTTATTTTCTCGTTATTTTATTTTATTTAAAAAACGCTTTTTTTGATACTATTAAACAAAAAAACACCCATAAAGGTGTTTTGGCGCGGAGTTAGGGATTCGAACCCCAGATAGCTCTCACTATAACGGTTTTCAAGACCGCCGCATTCGACCACTCTGCCAACTCCGCTTGTTTTATTATAAAACGAGTATATTATACATGAAAATTTAAACTTTTGCAAGTGTTTTTTAAAAATTTTCAATTTCATTTAAAATAACTTTATCCTGATAGACTATTTTATTTTGAAGTTTTGTCTAACAGAACAAAAAATTAAGTAAACTATTTTTTGTTTTTGCTTTTACATTTACTTGATAAAATTTTAAATTTCAAAGTTTTTTTAAAATTTGAATTGTAAATTTTAATATTATCACAATTTTTGTTGATATATTTTTAAAATCATAATATAATAAGTATGAAAAGTAAGAAATGTAGGAAAAGGAGAAAATTATGGATAACGAATCTGGTAAGTATATTTGGACAACAAAAGTAAGTGAAAAAGGACAAATTGTATTACCGAAAGAAGCAAGAGATGTTTTTAACATCAACAAAGGCGACACTCTTATTTTGTTTGGAGACAAAGAAAAAGGAATAGCAATAAGCAAATATGACGAATATTTAAAGTTTGCACAAGCAATTTTTAATGCAAAAAATGGAGATAATGATGATTAAAATAAACAATCTAACAAAAAAATTTGGAAAATTATTAGCGGTTGACAATGTTAGTTTTTGCGTGGAAGAAAATGAATGTTTTGCTTTACTCGGTTTAAACGGCGCAGGAAAAACAACATTAATTAATATGCTTTCAACCCAATTAGCCCCAACAAGCGGAACTTGTGAACTTTGCGGGTTTGATTTAATTAAACAAAAAAATGAAATAAGAAAAATTATAAATATTTCGCCGCAAGAAAGTGCTTGTGCAAAAAACTTAACGGTAAGAGAAAATTTAGAACTAATTGCAAACTTATATGATACTGAAAACAAAAAAGATAAAATTGACAAAATTATTTTAGAATTTGGACTTAAAGAAAAAGAGAACACGCTTTGCAAAAAACTCAGCGGTGGTCAGAAACGAAGATTAAGTATTGCACTTGCAATTTTAACTTCACCTAAAATATTATTTTTAGATGAACCAACTCTTGGACTTGATGTTAAGGCCAGAAAAAAATTGTGGCAAATAATTGAAAATTTAAAAAAACAAATGACGATTATTTTAACCACCCATTATCTTGAAGAAGTTGAAAATTTAGCAGACAAAATTGGAATTATTAGTAAAGGCAAAATTAAAGCAATTGGAAATTTGAATGAAATTAAAAAGTCGTGTGAAGCAAACACACTTGAAGAAGCATTTTTAAACCTAACGGAGGAAGAATAATGAAAGTATTTTCTATGGTAAAACGAAACCTTAAAGAAATGGTACGTGACCCATTAAGCATTGTTTTTTGCTTGATATTTCCAATCGTTATGCTTGTTTTGATGCAATTAATTGTTATGAATTTTGAATTTGTGCCAGAAAACTTTCAAATTCAAAACTACGCAAGCGGGATTTGTGTTTTTGGTTATACTTTTATAGGAATGTTTGTTGCGCTTTTAATCACTTCCGACAAAAACACTTCATTTATAAAAAGGCTTAATATTGCACCAATAAGCAAATTTGATTATTATTTAAGTTTTGTTATATCTTCTCTTCCGCTTGTGTTTGCTCAAACAATTTTATTTTATTTGGTTGCACTAATTTTTAAGTTTCCTTTCAATTTAAACCTACTTTTAAGTATAATTTATTTACTCCCATCAGCATTATTTTTTATTATTTTAGGAATTATGATAGGAATTATTTGCAAATCCGAAAAGCAAACAGGCCCAATGTTTTCTATTTTTATCTCGCTTGTGGGAATTTTTGGTGGAATATTTATGCCACTTAACACTCTTTCAAGTGGATTATATAAATTTATTAATCTACTTCCATTTTCTCACACTGTTTTAATTGCACAAGAAATTCAAACAAAAGGAGCGGCCGCTATTTATCCGCACATTCTTTACATTTTGGCTTATACTTTAATTTTTGTTTTGATTTCAGTTTTAATTGAAAAAATTCGTGAAAAAAAATAAATTTTAATTTAGATTTTATATTTTTAATTATTTTATATAATTACTAAATTAAAAAAATAAATATGATAATACTAAAAAAGACTTTAATAAATTTAAAGTCTTTTTTTATTTAATATTTTTTCTTCTAACATTATTCTTAACTATTTATCATATTCTCTTCGCTTCTATCAAGTTTTAAATCTATTTTATTAGCCTTTTCGACTTTACAAGATTTAACCATTATTTTAAATTCTTTATTATCAACCCCTATACTTTTACGACATTGTTTACAAACATCTAACAAATAATAAAGAATTGGGAAATAAATAATTAAAGAATAAGTTGTAACAATTAAAGCAACGCCTGGATTAAAAAACACTGTTATTATTCCGCCCACAATTAAAGGCAAAAAAATTAGAGAAAAAATTATTAGTTTTATTTTTGCTTTTCTAAATTTTAAAGCCAATTTTTGTTTTTCAATCTCGTCTTTTTCTATTTTTTCACTTTTAAGTGTTTCATTTTCAAAAATTTCATCTTCAATTGCTTCGTTTTCTAGCAAGTCAAAAGACGGTTCGACAATTGTTTTCTCTTTTTTAACTTTGTATCTTTTTTTCATAAATTTCCCTTGTAATAAAATTATTATAACTTGTAAAAAATAAATTGTCAAGTTGATAGTTTTTAAGTTTTAACAATTATCTTTTATTCATAAATTCCAAATATACATAAGTTAAATGAAAATAAATTAATTATTATTAAAAAAGAAAAGAGAATATTCTCTTTCCTTTCAAAACAATTATCTTTCTGCCTTTAATTTTTCAATTTCGTTTTTAAGCATTTCATTTTCTTTTAACAAATTTTCATATTCTAATTTAGAAATTTTAATCATTTCATCTTTATTTTCTTTTTTATCTTTGTCTTCAACTTTCTTTTTTGAAGCAACTACACTTGATGCTATCAACAACCCAACGCTAACAATAATTAAAACAATAAAAGTTTGTAACATTCCGTTTATTTCAAAAACTGCTACGCCACAAATCAATAAGCAAGACATAATTGCAAGTAAAATCAAACTTATATAAGATGGAATTTGAAGCCCTAGCATAGATTTTTCAAGTTTTGTGTAAATAGAAATAATTATAATAAATGTTACACTTAACACTGAAACAACCCCAGTGATTTTATTAAATACGCTGTAAGTTGTAAGAAGATTGGTGCAGAAAATTATTAAGGCAAATAAAACAGAAAGTGATAATAATCCAAGCCCAACATATCCTAATACATTTTTTCGTTTAACAAGCGAAATTTCATTAATGGCTAAGCCACAAGATAAAGCAAGAGTTGCAAAAATTAATAAAAGTCTTAACGGAATACCTTTAAAAATTTCTACTTTAAACACCGCTAGTATTAGCATTATACAAGAAATTGCTAGGCATGATAATGATATTACCATTAAAGATTTTTTAGTTTTTTCCATAAAACCTCCTTTGTTATATTAGTATAGCATTTTTTAAGTTTTATTACAAACAATTTTTAAAGCGAAACTTTTATTTTATTTTTTTAGACAATTTTATAATATTTTATTTTTTTCTATAAAAATATATTAAATTCAATATTTTAATTACTACTTTAAGTTTTTTATTAAATTTAAGTTTATATTAAATTAGTAAAATTTTTACTATTGATTGAACGAAAAAACGATGCATACAGAAACTTTTTAACATTAATAAAAAAAGGGCTATAGATAAATAGTCCTTTTTTATTTCTTGAAAGCTACAAATTTAAAATCTATTTTTGTGATTCAGTTTTGTGTATAACATTAAAAACTTCCGCGCACAAAGCATAAACTCCTTTGACTGGCACTTCTTTAATTAATTTTGTTCTTCCATCAATAAATTTTTCTGCAAAATATATTAACATTTTCCCGTTTATTTCTACTTTATCAAGTGTATATAAATGAAAGTTATCACCATCAAATGTTAAACATATATAATATGCGTCACCAAAACGATTAGTAAAAATCTCTTCATATTCTATCGCAAAAAGATTAGTCTTATATTCAGAATTATACATTGACTTTTTTATAGGGATTTCTTTAAGTGGAACATTATTTTCTTTCATAACAACATTACCAGCGCCCCTAAAAATTCCAGTCCATTGCGATCGATTATCTTTTATATAATTTGCAAATTCAACTTTTACATCATAAAAATATTTTAATAATTTAGTACTTAATAATTGATTATATGTCATCATTTTTTCAATCCTTTTTATTAAATAGATATAAAAATTAATTATGCTTCCAAACTGGTTTTAAAGTTATATTTTTACTTATCATAACATTAACATCGCCTGTATAATTTTGAGAATCTAGCGCAGTTTTATATAAGTTTTGAGCACTTCCTTCTGTCCAAGCAGCAGTTACAAAATCATATATTTTTGTATGTTTTCTGTTATAAGCATATTTACATTCAGCAACATAATTTGAAGTATTAATAGAAGTATTTCTTACAACTTTTATTTTATTGTTTGAAGTGTTCGTTGTAATTGTACGACTACCTTCCACATATGCTATCCAACTACTAATCGTCCACCAAGCTGGATCACTCCAAGCAGATGTGTCAAAAGTAACAACGCAATATTCAGTAACAGTCCAAGACGCTACAAAACTTGCATCTTCTGCTGGCATAACATAACTTGTTGTAATTAAAGTTTCACCATTATTCAAATTGTAACCTAAATATTTATATTCAATTGAATATGAACCTTTATCAACTTCATATAAACTATAATCTTTTAAATTAATAGTTTCGCCTTCATAAGCCATGAATGTTTCAAATACTGTTCCGCCCGTGCTTGTTGTATAGTTAGACGCAACTATAACAGTAAATTTATTTCTTGCATACCAAATAGTATTTTCGGTTATAACAAAATTTTCAACTAAATTACTACTATTAAAGTTCTCACTTGTATAATATTTTGTTGTATCAGTAAAACATGGAAGATTTGGGAAAATAAATTCTTTATCCGCTTCAACTTTTCCTTCATAAACAATATTACCAGCGCTATAAATTTTTAGAGAATAAGTTTTTGTAACTTTTTCACTCCATTTAGCAAATAAAGTAATATGATTTGAATTTATTGTTGTGTCTGTAAACTTCTCACCGCTACGAGTGTACCACCCTAAAAATTTTTTTAATATAGATGTATTTTCATCAATTTGAGTTTCTATATTTTGTAATACTGGAAGAGTTAATTTCTCTCCTACAAAACCTTTAATTGGATTTAAAGTAATTCCGTCAACGCCACAATCGAAAGTAATTTCAGCATGATATTTAGGGTCAAGTTCTGTCCATTTAGCAAACAAAGTTGTGTTATATCTTGGATATACTCCGCTTACAAATTCTTGATTAAAGGTTTCGTCATAATACCAACCATCAAACTTAAATTCACGCAAAACGACATCATCATCTACAATATAATTATCTAAAACAGGAAGATTTACTTTTGAAGCAATATTTCCGCTTAAAACTTGAACGGTTTCACCTTTGCTTACAAACCTAATTTCACTTGTTCCAGTGTTTGCTTGTTTCCAAGAAGAGTTACCTTCTTTTTCATATTCTCCGTCTTGACCAAATTTGTTTACATCATCATAGAACGCAAAGAACGAATCTGCACTTGACATATCAACAGAGTTTCCAATATCAATTAAGTATAATGCTTCGTCACTACTACTATCGTCAGTTTTTAATGTAATCATGTTGTCAAGGAATTTTAAATCTACATCAAGTCTATAAACATAGTCTTTATTTAAAGTTGTTTCATCATTTTTTGTTGTAATTGAAGCAGTAAGAGTTCCTATGTCTTTGCTATGAACAATTTCTGCAAGATTAATTTTGAAAGTATGTTTAGTTCCGTTTTTAGAATACTCTTCAATAATATTGCTTAAATCGGTTTCGCCTTGATAACTATTGCTTGCGTCAATTGCATCATTAATTTTGTTTTGAATAGTATCTGTAAAGCCAAGTAAATATTGCATGTAATATTTCAAATTATCAAATAAATATTTACTGCTTACTTTTGTTGTCCTTTCTAATCTGTCATAGAATGACTTTTTAGCGTCAATAGTTGAAAGATAGATATTCCCGTCTTTAAAGTAAATTGTGATAGTTCTAACTCTCTTTATTCCGCCATTAGAGTTTTTATTATTAACTCCCGCAATTAAAGGATAGTTAGACAATTCAATCATGCCTGAAAGTTCGGTCTTTTCTTTTTCAACAAACGTACCTAATTCCTCGTCATATTCAGTATATTTTGTTGTTAATTTTTTAACCCTAGCATCAACGCCAATAGATGCCGCATCAAAATCTATTCCGATATTGATATTTAACTTAATTTTTCCTTTAATGTGATAATCGTTAAGATTTGTTGTATTAATAAATGCTCTGATTAAATCTTTACTATCCGATATATCAATATATTTTTGTTTATCACTAATTGTTTTAACACCATTAAAGTCTGATAAATTCAAAGAAACATTAATATATTCGTCTAAATTAGAATTTAGATATAAATTATTAACTTCAATGTTATAAATTTTTCCATTTTCGTAATAAATTTTTATTGTAACATCTTTTCCGCCAGCATAATCGCCAAGTTTTTCGGCTCTTAATGTAATAGCAAAACAATTGTCTGTAACACTGAATTTTTGTAAATATTCAACATATTGAAGTGGATTTTTCATTTCAAATTTAGGAAGAATTGTTGATAAATTGCTTGAATCAATATTTTCTTTTTTAATAAAGTCATCTAAAACTGGAATTGATTTAGTGTCGATATTTAAAGCAGAGCAAATTATTCCTAAAATTTCTTGAAGAGCGTGTTCTTGAATTGCTAGTTTTAATCCTTTATCTCCACCATAGCAGAAATATAAAGTTTTGTTTTCATATAATACAGTTATTTGTTTATTTAATCCTAAAACATTAACATAAGCGTTTAATGCACTTGTTGCATCAACAGAAGCCTCTAATGAAATATTTTGAGAAACTGCATTATTACTATATTTTTTTACATTAGCATTTACATTAAATTGTTTTGTTTTAATTAGGTTATATGTACTTTCAAATACTTTTGTAAATATTGTATAGTCTTTAAATTCATCTTTGTTTAAATCAAGTTCAACATCTTCGAAACTTGAACAATATAAAATTGCACTTCTTCCGCCTTGTTTGAAATTAACTTTGCTTATAACTTCATCGAACTCTAAATCAATTTCAAAGCCATTTTTAAATTTAACATTAAATAGATTTTCACTATTATTCACTTCTTCTAAAATGTCAAAGTCAAATTCTTTAAGTTTTTTAATAATTTCATCTTTATCTGTTAATTTATTTAAGTCGAAAGTATAATTTGTTTCAAAAATATTATTAACCCAGTTTATCATTTCTGGAATTTCATCAATATTTATATGAACTTTTAATGAAGCAATATCAAGATAAATATCTTTATTATCAATGTACGCTTTTATTTCAAGCCCTTTAAATGTTGTAACAATACGACCTTTCAATTTGTTGTCTTTAAAGTTTACCTTATAATCAATATCAAAATGATTATCTTCTCCAAATAAGTTAAGAACAACATCTACACTTCCACTTATACTTTTTGTTTTTAAAGTGTTGTAGGCTGCTTTTAAAATGTCTTTTAATTGATAAATATCAATAAAGCCTTCTTTTTCTGAAATCTCAAATTTTTCGCCAAAAGTAATGTCCCCTGAAATTTCATTATAATTAAATTCGATTTTTGCTTTTTCACAATCTATTTTTACATTCAATGCATCATAAATTACTGTTAAATCATTTTCATTAATCAAAATAGAAATTGCATCAAGAATATTTTTAATTTCTTCTTGCGATAAACCAAGACTTATATTTTTATTTAAAATTTCACAAACTTCTTTTGTAAGTTCTTGAACATTTTCAAGTTTTAAACTTA
>DLSG01000108.1 GCA_002501285.1 Christensenella sp. UBA7868
TTTTCAAATGTTTTAAGTTCTTCAATAAGTTTAGCAGGAGTGTTCACAAAATTTTCTGATAATTTTTCTTTATCTGTTGCTAAACTATTCCATAATCTAATAGCAAACTTACTACAATTGTTTAGTGGTGACCATTTATCATTTTCTAAAATAAAATCACTAATTTTTTCAATTTCTTCTAGGGTAACACCTTTATCAACAGAAACTCTTCCGTTATATTTGTTATAAAACTCAATATAATTGCTTTCTACATTATACCAAATTCCAAAGTGAACCGATAAACTCCATGCTCCGAAATAAATTTCTTCACCAGGACTTAATGTTTTTCCACAAAGTTNNGACTTGTGTTGGTTAAACTTAAAAAACTATGTCCTAGATTTTTTATTCCAAATTTGCTTTCACCTTTTCCGTTATAAGAAAAAATTGAAAGAGTGGCTACGCTATCGGTGGGAAAAGACGCTTCTCTTACACTTAAATTTGAAGGGCTACAAGCAAATAAAAATAAACTGAATATTATTAAAATTGATGTAATAACTTTTTTCATATATAAATAATACTATAAAAATTTTATAAAAACAATAAAAAAAACAAGATTTGATAATTTTACCAATCTTGTTTAGTTAAACTTGGACTTTTTACATCGTTATATTTATTAAAATAATTGTCTTTAAATTTTTGACTTACTTTTTTGTTTGTTGATACAATTTCGTTTAATTCTTCGGGTGTAAAGTCACTCATAGAAAAATCTTCGTCAAAGTTTTCTAGATATTTAAATAAAGTTTTATTTATATTAATTTCATTATTCATATTTTTATTATATCATATTTTTAAAAATTTGTAAATTTATTTATAGAAGATTTGATTTTTTATAAAAATAGAAATAAAATAACAATATGAATAAAATTTTTGCTGAAAGGCTTAAAGAGTTAAGAGAAGAAAGTGGATTGTCTATTCAATCTTTGGCTAAAAAGATAAATTTGGGTTCGTCTTCTATTTCAAGATGGGAAAATTTGCAAGCAGATATAAAAAGCGAGCAATTGGTTGTAATTGCATCTTTTTTTAATGTTTCAACTGATTATTTGCTTGGGCTTGATAATTATAGATAGATTTTTTGATTTTTAATAGTGAAAATGATTAAAACAAATAAAATTTATTAAAATAGTGAAATAATAATAGTTTGTGGGGCTTTGGGCTTTCGCACTTTTTTGTTGTCCCCAGCGGGGACAACTCCGCGAAAAAGTTTTTCGCGGGGTGCCTTTGGCACCAAAAAGTGCGAAGAACCAAGCACCAACAAACTCATATTAAAAGTTCGAAAGTAAAAGCCAAATATTATGATATTGCTAAAACAAAATCAGCATACTCAATTTATTTTTTAGTAAAATAATTATTTTAAAAAATATATTAAAATATATAAATAAAAACATATAAAAAATAAAACTATAAAGAAAAATGGTAAAAATTTAACATTTTAAATGCGATTTTAGTTCATATAATCTAAAATTTCATCAAAAGACATTTTGTTGTGTATTGCAAGATTTATACTTGTTGCTAAAATGTTAGCACAATTAGAAACCAAAATATCAATGTCTTTTTTGGTAACGATTAGGTCTTCTAGGCTTTTGTCAAAACTATCTAAATATTCTTCGGCGATGCTAGCGCACGAAACTACAAGCGGAACACCGATTGAAATAACAGGAGTTTTTAAAGTGTTTGCATCAAGTTTTTTTTGTTTGTTGTCAACTCCACTTCCAGGGACCAGTCCATTGGTGCTTATCTGAAAACATTTTCCAATATAGTTGTAACTGTTTGAAATAATGCTGTCGATAACAAAAATTAAATCGGGTTTTACTTTTTCGCAAACACCGCAAACAATATCAATAGTTTCAATGCCAGTTACGCCTAAAACACTAGGGCTTAATCCACACACACTTTTAAGCCTTGGGTCTAAAACTTTTGGGTTATTAAGTAAGGCGTGCCTTGTTATAATAATTTGACTTAACACTTCGGGGCCGATACTATCTGCGGTGTAATTTTTATTTCCAACGCCTACGACCATAAAACTTTTAGCTGATTTATTAACTTTTAAAATATAATCTTTAATAACTTCGGAGAGAGAATAAATCATGTAATTTTTAATTTCGGTATTATAAGGGTCAAGTTTTTCGGTGTAAAGGGAAGTGTAGGAGCCAACATCTCGTCCTAAAATTTTAGCACCTTTTTCGTTTTCAATTTCAATATGCGTTTTTAATAAATCGAATTTTCCAAGAAAAGTTTGTTTTTTGAAACCGTCTTGTTTTCCTTTAAGCCTGGAAGAAATTTCAAATAGTAAATCAGAGTTATATTTCATAAATTAAATTATTATCAAAAAAATTGAAAAAAACACAAAAAAGTGTTGATTTTTTAATTTTGATGTGATATATTATAAAAGACTTTTAGAAAAAGGGGTTAATTATGCCAAATATTAAATCAGCAATCAAAAGAGTTAGCGTAAACAATAGACAAAGAGAAGAAAACAGAGGTCAAAAATCTTCTCTTGCAACAAAAACAAAAAAGTTTAGAGCACTTGTTGAAGCTAATAAACTTGAAAAAGCAGAAAAATATTTGCCAGAAGTTGTTTCTACAATTGATGTTTCAGCAAAAAGAGGCATCATTACAAAAGAAACAGCATCAAGAAGAATTGCAAGACTTTCTGCTATGCTTTCAAAAGCAAAAGAATCTAAGTAATCAAATCACGAGCAATCGTGATTTTTTTATAAAAAAAGACAGAGCCACCACTCTGCCATTTTTTATTAAAAACTTTTACATCAAGATATATTTAACTTTAATTATAATGTTTTTGCCTTTTTTTAATTTATAGTATTCTTGTTTTTTGTCAAAATGAACATAAGCAAATAGTTCACTGCACTTTCATATTGAATTTGACTTGTTTTAATTTTAAAGTCTAGGTCGGCGCAAAGTTCAACAATATCTTTTAGGGTTGCTTTTGAAAAATAACTTGCACTTTCCTTGGCTTTTTTAACTGCAAATTCCTTAACACCAAGTTCTGCACCAATTTGTGCGTTTGTGCCCTGCGAAACTGCACTGTAAAACATACGTCTAAAATAATTTTGAACAAGTCCAAACACGCTTGGCGCAATTTTTTTGTTATTCATCATTTCATCATAAATTTCAAACGCCCTTTCAGTGTTACCTTTGCCCAAATTTTCAGTGAGTTCATAGATGCTGTATTCAAGAGTCTTGTTAACCAAACTTTCAACATCATCTGCCGTTATTTCTCTATCACCAGCATAACTAATGAGTTTGTCAAGTTCAATTGAAATTATGGCAAGATATGCATTTGTGTAGTCAATAAGTTTTTGAATTGCACCTTGTTCCATTTTTGCGTTGTGCTCTTTTAAATGGCTTGCAATC
>DLSG01000035.1:0-1373 GCA_002501285.1 Christensenella sp. UBA7868
TAAAAATTTTAAAATTTATTTAAAAACTACTTAAATTTTACTCAAAATTTACTTATTTTTAAAAGGTTTTTTATAGTTTTTTAAGGCTTTTTTGCTACATTTTTTAAATATTTTTAATAAAAATTTGCAATTTAAAATGCATAATTATGCATTATTTTTTTAAAATTTTTGTTAAATAGTGCTAAAATTTAAAGAAATTTTATGAAAAGCATTATTATAAATTTAAAAAAAATTTTGAGTTTAAAATGTAAGGCTTTGCAAGTGAAAAAGTTAAGAGAAAAACTATAAAATAAAAAGTAAAAACCATTTTAAAATATTAAAATTTAATAAAAAATATAAAAAGTTTTATATAAAAAAAGATACAAAAATCAAAAATTTAACAAAAATTTACATATTTTTTATTTGGTTAAAATAGAATATACCATGCAAGAAAACATATCAATTTTAAGTAATTTAAAAACAGGGGACGCTGGGTATATAACAAAAGTAAATGGTAATTTAAAAATAAAAAATAGGCTTTTAGAACTTGGATTCACAAAAGGAACTTTGGTGCGAGTTTTAAACATTTCAAGCCTAAAACAAAGTTTTTTGATAGAAATAAGGGGATATATTTTAGCGTTAAGAAAAAGTGCTGTTAAACTAATTGAAATAATTCCGTCAAAGGAGAAAATATAATGAAAAGTATTCTTTGCGGAAACCCAAATGTTGGTAAAACCACTTTCTTAAATTCGCTTACTGGGGCGAGTGAGCACGTTGGAAATTGGCATGGTGTAACAGTGGATTTTTTAGAAAAAAAGTATAATTTGTTTGGGGAAGAAAATGTTATAGTAGACCTTCCAGGGCTTTATTCTTTATCTACTTATTCTTTTGAAGAAAACATAGCACGAGATTATATCTACTCGTCTAGTGAACCTATAATAAATTTGGTTGATGCAAGCAATCTTGGAAGAAATTTATATCTAACATTAAATCTTTTAGAGTGCGGTAAAAAAATTTCTCTTGGAGTGAATTTTGCAAAAGAATTAAGAAAGTCGGGGGATAAAATTGACCTTGAAAAACTTTCTAAAACGCTTGGCGTAAATGCTGTTTTATTTGACGCTCAAAAGAAAAATGAAACAATTGAATTTATGAAAACAGGCTACAAAAACGAATTTTTGTGCCCGTATCTTAAAGGGCTTCCGCTTGAAGATGTTTATAAAATAATAAAAGATAAAATAAAAAATTTAGATGAATTTAATTTTCCTAAAAATTATGTGTGCACAAAGGTTTTAGAGCAAGATGAGTTTTTTTGGGACAAACTAAAACTATCTAAAACCGAAATTGAAAAATTAAATAAATACGACTTAAAAGAAGAAATTATTTCACGTAGATAT
>DLSG01000035.1:1396-2735 GCA_002501285.1 Christensenella sp. UBA7868
TTTATTAAAAATAGCACCAAAATTTATGGATATAGTAAACTTGATAAAATTGTTTTAAACAAGTTTTTAGCACTTCCAATTTTTGCAGGGATAATGTTTTTAATTTTTTATTTAACATTTTCTTTAGTAGGGCCTTTTTTATCTGATGTTTTAACAAGTTTTATAAACAAGTTTTTTAATATTCCCATTTTAAATTTAATTCAAAAAATCACATCAAGTCAGTTCATTTTAAGTTTTTTTGAAAATGGGGTTTTAACTGTTTTTTCAACCTTAGCAAGTTTTTTGCCTCAAATCGTTATCTTGTTTTTGTTTTTGTCAATTTTAGAAGATACGGGCTATATTTCAAGGCTAGCGTTTATGTTTGAAGATGTCTTTTCGCTTGTGGGACTTAATGGAAAAAGTGTATTTACGCTTTTAATGGGCTTTGGTTGTTCTACAACTGCGGCGCTAACTGGCAGAACGCTGGAAGACAAAAACAGTAAAATTAAAGCAACAATTCTTTGTGGTTACACTTCTTGTACGGCAAAAATTCCGCTTTATTCTGTTATTTTGGGTGCGTTTTTTAACAACAATATTTTAATAATTTTCTTTTTATATTTGCTTGGGGTTATGGTATCTCTTTCTGTTAGTATGATTTTAGAAAGAACGGTTTTAAAAAGCAAAGAAGCAAGTTTTATTATGGAAATGCCTGCTTACAGATTTCCAAATTTTAAGCGAATTGTTAAAATCATTTTAACAAATGTAATAGATTTTTTAAAGCGTGTAACGGGAGTTTTGCTTGCTTTTTCAATAATAATTTGGTTAATGTCAAATGTTAGCACAAGTTTTTCTTTTATAGGTGAAAATGCAGTTGATCAAACAAGTTTGCTTACGCTGGTTGGTAACTTTTTGGCTCCGATATTTGCTCCACTGGGTTTTAACAGTGCGGGTGCGGTTAGTGCATTAATTTGCGGGGTTGTCGCAAAAGAAGTTATTGTTTCAACAATGGCAATTATAAACGGGGTGGACTTAAATCTTGGAACAATGGGATTAAGTCAGTCGTTTTTAAATCCTTCAAGTCCTATTTGTTTTACTCCTATGTCTGCTTTCAGTTATTTGGTATTTTCGCTTTTATATCTTCCATGCATTGCAACAATTGGTGTGTATTTTAAAGAACTTGGAAAAAAGTGGACAATTTTTGCCTTAATTTTTCAATTTGTGTTTGCTTATTTAATAACTTTTATTTTCTACCGAATGTTGGTTTGCTTTAATGGCTTAAACTTTATTTCAATTTTACTTTCTTTAACCATTTTTGTTTTGGTTGTTATTTCAATTTTCTTTATAATAAAATTATTTAAAA
>DLSG01000033.1 GCA_002501285.1 Christensenella sp. UBA7868
AAAATTATTTTTAATTAAATTTTAATATTAATTTTCATTAAAAGAATTTTGATTTAAAAAATCTTTTATAAGTTTTAGCGCTTTATTTATTGTTGTAACTTCAAAGATTTCTTTCAAAAAAGGTTTAAAATTATTAACTTTTCTTAAATAAAACGCCAAATGTTTTTTCATGTTGTTAATAACTATGTGCTCCGAATAAACTTCTCTCATTTTTTCGTAATGAAATTTAATATTTTCAAACAAATTTTTATCATAAGACCTTTCTAAAATTTCAGAAAAGACATAAGGGTTTCCTATCGCACTTCTTCCAACCATAACATAATCTACGCCTGTTTGTTTCATTAAATTATAACTATTTTTATCACAAACATCACCATTTCCACAAACGGGAATTTTTACGCTATCTTTAACAGTTTTGATAATATCCAAATTGGCTTTTCCTGAATATTTTTGTTCAGTAGTTCTTGCATGAATAGTTATTAAACTTGCACCACTTTCCTCACACATTTTAGCAAATTCTTTTGCACAAATATGGTCATTATCAAAACCCGACCTAAACTTAACAGAGATTGGCTTTGTTGTACTTTTTTTACAACTCTCTATTATTTTGCTTGCTAAAACAATATCTTTAAGAAGATATGACCCTTCTTTATTTTTTATAATTTTAGGTGCTGGACAGCCCATATTTAGGTCTATCATGTCGAATTCGTTAAATTTATCAGTTTTCAAAACATTTTCAAAAATTTTAGGATCATTCCCAAAAAGTTGAACAGATTTTGGTTTCATAAGGCCGTTTGTAATTAACATTTTATCTGTTTTTTCACTTCCATAAAATAGTGCTTTTGCACTAATCATTTCACTAACCGTAAGACTCGCACCATATTTTTCACACAAACATCTAAACGCTAGGTCACTATAACCCGCCATAGGCGCTAAAATTAAATCATTTTCTAAATTAATCATGATAAAAATATATAATTTTTTTTGTGTTTTGTAAATAGAATTTAATATTTTTAAATTTTTTGTTTAAAATTTAATGTTTTTTAATTAATTTTTTAAAAATTTTTCTTTTTTTTTATGTTTTTTTTGTATTCATTTATTAATTTATTTCTATTTTTTTGTTTTTTAAATCAGGTTTTAAAATATTTTAGCAATATTGGCAAAGGATATGTTTCATCTATTTTTAATTTTAATTTATCTTCAATATTTTTTTCGCTTAAAAAAGTTCAAGATTTTGGTGTTGTTTAATTCTTTTGCATTAAAGCCTTTAAGCAATATTACACACAAAATGTAAAGAACAAAACTTAACGTGCAGCACAACAAAATCAAAAGTCTGTTTAAAGACGATAGCAAGAAGATTTTAAATAAAATAATACAACTTGTCATTACAATCACTCCAAAGAGCGGTACAAATAAAATTTCGTAAAAAGTAAATCTAATTTTTATTTTCGTTTTTAGTTTTGCAAAGTTTAATACCGATGCTAACGCAAAAGTTAATACATCACTAATAACTAAACCATAAATATTTATAGAACTTTCACTTACTAAAACAATTGTTAAAATAATTTTTAAAATAACAGAAAGTAATAATACATAAAAACTATAATAACTTTCGTTGAGTGCTTGAAGAATTGTTGTCAAAATCTGATTTAAAGCAATATAAATTATTGAAAAACTACTAATTTTTAGCATTATACTTACTACAAGTAATTGGTCGAAATATTTAGAACTTAAATTCCCATAAAGAAAATAACAAATTTCTTTACTTAAAAAGAAAAACAACACAGCACATGGGATAGTAAAATACCAAACAATTTTTATTCCAAGTTTACTTTTAAAATTTATGTCTTTATCATTTCTTAACGCAAAACTTGAACTTATTGACGGCATCAAACTAATTCCAAGCGAAATAGCAACAACACTTGGAAGATTTATTAAACTTGCCGTAACACCACTATCTAAACCATAAAGCATAGTTGAAATTTCACTGCTAAATCCACAAGAAGATAAAAGTTTTATTATAATTAAACTATCAACAACGCCCGAAAGTGGAAGAATAATTGAAGTTATTGTAATTGGAAACGCTTCCTTAATTATAATTTTATAGGCCAATTTTTTTGAGTAAATTTCACCCGAATTTAAACTAAAATCTATCTTAATCTTTTTTGATTTATAAACAATTAAAAGATATAAAAATGCAGTAATATTGCTTAAAAAAATGCCAAAAAACGCACCAAAAACGCCAAAAATCACTCCAAATTTTAAGAATAAATAGGCAAAAAATAGACCAAAAACCAGTTTAAAAAGTTGTTCCAAAACCTGACTTATTGCAGAATATTTCATCACTTCAAAGCCTTGAAAATAACCCCGATAGCACGACACGATTGAATTAATTAAAATTGTTGGAGCCGAAATTAAATAACAAATATAAAGTGCACTATTCCCCTGAATTTTTGATACAATAGTACTTAATCCCGCAATTAAAAGCGAAAATAATACCCCTAATAAAATCATTATTTTTAATGAATTATTAAATATTTTTTTAATATTTTGATAATTTCCGCCCGAATATTCTCTTGATATTATTTTGGAAATTGCAACGGGTATCCCACTTGTTGAAGCCACCAAACAAAGTGCAAAAATAGGATAAACCAGTTGATACATTCCTATCCCTTCTAGACCAAGCAAACTTGTTAGTGGAATACGAAAAATAGCACCCAAAATTTTGCAAATTATAGATGCTATTCCTAATATTATTGCCCCATAAACAAACGATTTCTTTTTCACAATTTTAGTTTGTGTAAAAGTAAATAGATTATTAAAATTTAATAACTTAATTTATACAAATTAAAATTTTAATTTGTTATATTTTTAAAATTAGTTTAAAATTGTTAAAAATTTTTTACTCAAATTTTATAATTTTCGATTTTTAAATTTAAAAATCATTTAAATAATTTATATTATAATTATATATCTCTCTATTTTTTAAGATTTTTTAGTATTTTTATATATTTTTTATATGTTTTTAATATTAAATTTTAAAAATCAAATAATTTATCCAATTTGAAGAGAAATAAAATTTGCAAAAGTTTGCAAAATTTTTATTTCATTGTTGCTGATAACAGAATTTGAAATAATGCCAATTGCCCCATAAGTGTCACCTTGTGATAATATTGGTACTAGTGCTAAAGACGAATGCATAATCTGTTCGTCTTTAAACAAATTTATAATATTAGCGCCTTCTACTGTATTTAACATTACAGGTTTGCGATTTTCAATCAAGCGTTCTAAATCAAGAGTGATAAATTTATGTAAATAATTTTTTTTAAAGTTACTCGACCCTTCCACACTTATAATAGAATCTTTATCACACACAAAGCAATCTAACTCTAAAACATCAAAAACGCTTTTTACCGCATCGCTAGCAACATCTTCAAGTTCTAAAACAGGTGAATATTTTTTTAAAACAAGTTCGCCGTTTTCGCCCGAAAAAATTTCGAGAGGTGTACCTTCCCTAATTTTATGAGTTCGTCTAATTTCTTTTGGAATTACTATTCTTCCAAGTTCGTCAATTCTTCTAACTATTCCTGTTGCTTTCATTCTTCTCTCCAATTTATTTTAGTATAAGAAAAGAACGCTTTTATATTCAATATTTTATTAAAATTTAGATTTTAATTTTAAATGTTAAAAATTTTTCAAAATTAAAAGATATTTTTTTATCAAGTTCAAATTTTAAATAATTAAAAAAAGCATTGCAAAATCAATGCTTTTTAAAATTAATCTTTATTCTTCTGTTTTAATGTGTTTATCTAAAAGTTTACCAACAAGTTCTGTTGTTTTATCTTTTAAATTTAATCTGTTTAAATAATAGCCTTCAACAGAATCGTCACCAGTATATTTTACATAATAGTAAACATAATTATTATCAAAATCAAAATTTTGTTTCATTTCGGTGTCTAAATTAGAATCGCTACTTAAAAGTACTTCGCTTTGTTTGTTAAAGATATTAACTTTTACAAGATTTCCATTAGAATCTTTTCCAAAAACATTTTCATTTGAAATTCCAAGAATTGTAAAACTTCCGTCATATAGTTCAATCAATTCTGTTTCTGGATTTTTAATACCAGTAATTAAAAGCAATTTGTTGTTATTTGTTGTAATAACACCGCTTTCAAAGCCAGCACCCAAATCATAAATATATTGGTTATCAGAATAACTTACAATTGTATATTGTTTTTCACTTTCCAAATTCAAGTTGTCAAGTTTTAAACTATAAATATATTCGTTAGTAACTAAACTATTTGTTCTTGAATAATAAATTTTGTCTTCAGTTATTTTCTTAATTGAAAAAGTGTTATAGTTATCTCTAAAAATTACTTCTTCTTCGTTTGTTTTAAGGTTTAATTTACATAAAACATTTCCTGCTACGCTGTTTTCACCTTCTACAAAACTTCTTGTAAAATAAGCATACCCATTTGAACTTGAAACGCCAAAACTTGAAACGCTTTCAGCAACTTTTGTTGCATTTTCAACTTTTAAGTTTGAAACTCTTACATTATACAAATTATTGTCATTTGTATAGCAAACATAAACTTTTCCGTCTGAATAACTAAATTGAATTTGATCTAAACTTGACGCATTAATAGCGTTTGCAACTTTATTAACTTTTCCGCCATTAAGATTAACAACAAACACATCAGTTAAATCAAAACGGATTTTACCAGTATTATCTTTTTCTGTGTTTGGAGTTGTAAAGAACAAACTTTCACCAAAAATGTGTAAACTTGTATATTCAAAACCAGCGATTTTTGGAACTAATAACTCAACATTTTTTAAAGTTTTTGTTTCAGTTTTATCTTCATTTACTTTTACATCATACATCAATTCGCCATTTTCAAGTTTTGCCCTATAAATTGCGCCATTATCACTAGCACCATAATTATTGTCATTTCCAGAAAGTTTTGCATTTGAGACATATCCATTAACAAAATATAGATAATCACCTTTTCTAACGGTTAAACTTCCATTGCCAGTAACCAAATCGGTTTTTGCTGGGCCATCTTTTAAAACTATTTCTCCGCACCCGCCAAGAGCAAGAAGTGAAAGAAACATTACACAGCATATTATTACACTAAAAAATTTTTTCATTTTATCTCCAATTAAATTTCATCATTACTAATAAATTTTAACAAAATAAAAAAAAATAGTCAATAATTTTAAACTATTATTAACTATTTTTTGTTTTATTCTAACACAACTTCAACTTGACTTCCATTTAAAGCATCTTGATACATTAAATAATAGCCATATCCTTGTGGATTTTCTGGGCTTAACGGAAGCCATTGATAAAATTTTGAATATTCGTCATCTGGTTTTACGCTGTATTCGCCTGGAATGCCATAAACAATATATTTTATCTCACTATTTTCATAAATAACGCCAAAAATATAAAAATTTTCACCGCTTGAATTTACTTTAACAAATTTTGAATTTGGAATTATATCTTCAAGTGCTTTTTCTTCATCATAATTATTTAATAGTTCATTAATTTGTTCTTCAACCGATGCCAAAAATTCACTTTTATCAGATTTTTCTTGGCTTTTATTTTCTTCTTCAAGTTCTTCCGAAAACATATTCATGCTTTTTTCTACAATGCTATCAATTTCTTCATCGGTTTCATAATCTTCTAAATTATTTTCTTTATCGCTAAAAGTTTTAATTGAAAAGTCTTCATCATCAAAACTTTTTATATTTACATAATCATTTTGAGATGTTTTTTCTTCTCTTTTGACTTCATTTTGTTTTTCAATTTCTTCTTTTTTACTTCCATCAAAATCATAAATAAAAGAATTTTGCCAAACTTTATTTGTTTCGTTGCTACCCCAAATTAATATATCCGACATATTTCCTTCAATTTTAACCACCACCGCACTAATTTTTTGGTTTAAATCTAAAGCTTTATCAATTATGTAATTTTCGCCGTTTGACAGTTCTACTTTAAAAAGTTCGT
Organism: Christensenella sp. UBA7868; assembly: GCA_002501285.1. Lineage (GTDB taxonomy): Bacteria > Bacillota > Clostridia > Christensenellales > UBA1242 > UBA7868. The sequence continues at coordinate 6,011 of DLSG01000033.1, forward strand.
CACCGCATTTAAGACCTAATAAAAATTTCCCAAGAGTTTTTGAAAAATTGTAAGTTTTTAGGCCTACAAGTGTTTTAGTGGTGGTTGTTTCTAAATTTAAAATTCCTTTTAAATTTAAGTCTTTACCTGCTGATGTTAAAATAATATTTTTAATCATAAATTCTCCTAGTAAAATTATATTATTTAAAATTAAAATAAATTTAGTATTTTTTTTATTTTTTTAAATATTTTTGTCGAATTTTTATATGATTAATTTATTTTTTTGGTGATTAATTTAATAATTAAAAATTTTTAACATTATTCAATTTAAAAATAAATTTTGAATTAAAAATATCCGTAAAATAAAATTTAAAATTAATATTTCAAAACAAAAAAGGTGAAAAATTCACCTTTAATTTGTAATTATTCAATTCAAT
>DLSG01000077.1 GCA_002501285.1 Christensenella sp. UBA7868
AAAAATAAAAAATAAAAATTAACATAACTAATTTTAATCAAAGTTTGTTAAAGATAAAATATGAAATTTTAATAAATTCTGTTTTAAAGAAAAACTTTATTAATCTACAACTTAAAAATAAAAAATCTACTGTAAATAAGTAGATTTTTTTAATAATTTTTTTTATGTGCTTTAAATTTTATTCTAAAAGCAATTTAGCAATTGTAGAACTTGCATTTTTTGTGTTAGCGTTTTTCATGTTTAAAATATAAAAATCTTTATTTTTTAAAACATTATTTATGCTGTTTATAAGGCTAGTTTCGGTTAAATCTTCTTCTAAAATAACTTTGGAATAACCTTTTTCTTTAAAATATTCGGCGTTTAAAATTTGGTCACCACGACTAGCCTTTTTTGAAAGTGGTATTAAAATATTGGGTTTATTTAGTGCTAAAAACTCATTTATAGCGTTACTTCCTGCACGAGAAATAATTAAATCTGCTAAACTGAACATATCTTCAATGTTTGCAGCAAATTCTAGTTGAACATAATTGTCATAATGTTTTGTTGGGGTTTTGTTGTTTTTGCCAACTATATGAATTATATTAAAATTGTTTAGTTTATCTAGACTTTTATAAATTGTGTTGTTTATGGTCTTGCTTCCTAAACTTCCGCCAACAATAAGGATTGTAGGTTTTTTTGTGTAATTTTTAAAAAGTTTTTTAGCGTTTTCTTTGTTGCCCATAAAAATTTGTTTTCTAATTGGACTTCCAGTAAAAACACCATTTTTTAAGTTCTGTGCGGTTTTTTCAAAACTTGTGCAAATAATTGTACTTTTATTTTTACAAAGTCTGTTCGCAAGTCCCATTGTGATATCGCTTTCGTGGGAGATAACTTTTATATGCAATTTTTTTGCAGCAATAACAACGGGCAAGGCAACATAACCACCTTTACTGAAAACAACATCGGGTTTTATTTGCTTTAATATTTTTTTTGCCGATTTTATAGCCTTTAAAAGTTTAAAGGGTATTAATAAATTAGAAAAACTTAAACTTCGTTTTAGTTTCGTTGATGGAATTTCATAAAATGGAATATTGTTGTCTTTAATTAATTGTTTTTCAATTCCGTTGCTTCCAATATAATAAATTTTTGCTTTATTTTTAATTTCGTCTATAATTGCTAAATTTGGCATAACATGACCTGCGGTTCCGCCACCTGTAAATACAATTTTTTTCATAATTTCACCTTTTTGTTTTTTTATATTTTATGTAACTTTTTTCTTATTTATTATATATCTTTATTATAAATAAAATTTGTCATTGACAAGTTAATTTTAAGCATATATAATATTAATATGACAGAAAAGAGCGTTGACAGAGAATATATAAAAGAACAATTTAGAAGTTTTGCTGAAAGAGTTTTAAAGCCAAAATCTATTGATAGTGGTTGTTTTGGCGGTATTCACCAAAAATATTGGGTTGAATGTTATGGCAAAGAATATATGTTTAAATTTAATGACGGGAAAGACGATTATAGTGATTTTGGAGAAGTGTTTGTGTCGTATCTTTCTTATGTTTTAGGGTATAAATGTATAAATGCCGTTTTTAGCAAAGACTTTTTTTCGTTAAATGAAGCATTATACAAAAAAATCGGTTGTTTAGAAAAACTTTATGGTGTATTAATAAAAAGTTATAGAACTAAAAGTGTAATAGAAACAATTTCGCTTAAAACCTTAGAAAAAATTTATAAAAAAAGACAGCCTCAAGAAGGTTTTGCAACTTGGGAAATTGCTGAAATTTGTAAAGAATATTGTGAAGATAAAGGTTTAGTTTATTCAAAGAAAATAGAAGAGGAACTTAAAGAAATGGCACTGCTTGATTTTCTTTTTGTTCAAGCAGACAGAGGGCCTCATAACATTGAATTTTTAATTGAAGAGAAGCGTGGAAAAAAATATTTAACACTAGCGCCTATGTTTGATAACGGATTTTGTTTACATCTTATGAATTCGTTTGGACAAAAAGCGCTAGTTGAAAAATTAAAAAATAAATTTTTACATTTAACTGATAATTCAATTAATCCTAAACCCGATTTATACATTCAAAATCCAGTTTTTAATAACAAATTTTTAGAAAAAGATATTGTGACTGATTTGGCGGAAGAACTTGTAAAAAACAAATCTTTAAGAAAACTTTATGAAAATTTTAAAGATTTAAACATTAAAAATGAAATAGAATTTGTTTTAGGAATGTATAAAAGAGAACTTCCTCAAATTAAAAAAGATATAATTTGTGCAAGCATTGAAAACAGGGTTGCATTAATTGATTTGGCTCTTGCTAAAATTGAATTAAAAGATTGCTATAAGGATTTGGAAAATGAGTGTGGTTTTGAATTATAAAGAGTTTAAACTAGGGGCTCTTGACTTTAAAGATAATAAGTATATTTACAATTCTTTTGAAAGTGAAAAAGATGCATTAAAAAAATATGATGCATTAATAGATTATGATTTGGTTTCAAGTAAAAATAAAATAAGTGATAAATTATTTGATTTTTTTGAAACTAATTTTGTGGACAATATTAAAAAAAGAAAAGATATTTTTGAAAAAATAGGGAAAAATGTTAAAAATGATTATGAAATTTTAGAAAAATTTTGTAAACTTAATTTTGATAGGTTTAGTTTTTGGCTATCAAACAAATAATGGAGGCAGATTTTGGCAAAGGCTTATAATTCAAAAGATATAGTAGTTTTGGAAGGTCTTGATGCGGTTAGGTTAAGACCTGGAATGTATATTGGTGGAACTGGCGTAAAAGGTTTCCACCATTTATTATGGGAAATTGTTGACAACGCTATTGATGAAATAGCAAACGGTTATGGTAATAAAATTAATGTTACTTTAAACAAAGATGGAAGTTGCACAGTTGAAGATAACGGAAGAGGAATACCAACAGATATTCACCCAAAACTTAAAATAAGTGGCGTTGAAGTTGTTTTTACTCAACTTCATGCGGGCGGAAAGTTTGAAAGTGATAACTATAAATATTCGGGCGGACTTCATGGCGTTGGTGCCAGCGTAACAAATGCTTTAAGTAGGTGGTGCGTTGTAAATGTTAAACGTGATGGCAAAATTTTTGAAGCAAAATTTGAAAGTGTAGAGCATAAAGGCGTTGTTAAAAGCGGAATTATAACCGAGCCTTTAAGACAAATTGGCGAAACGAAAGAAACGGGTTCTACTGTAACATTTTTGCCTGATGACAGAGTTTTTAAAGATATTGTTTTTAATAGGGACACTATTTTAAACAGGCTTAAAGAACTTGCGTTTTTAAATAAAGGTTTGATTATAAATTTTGTTGACAATAGGGAAGAAAAACCTTTTGTTCGTCAATTTAATTTTACGGGTGGACTTATTGACTTTGTTAAAAATATTACTGAAAATAAAAAACTTTTATATCCAAATCCGTTTTATATTGAAGGCGAAAGTGATGTTATTAAATTAAAAGCGGCTTTCATACACACAACAGAATATGTTGACAGCGTTTATTCTTATGTAAACAATATTCCAACTACAGAAGGCGGAACGCATGAAACAGGTTTTAAAAGTGCATTGACCAGAATTTTTAACGAAACTGCAAGAAAATTTAATTTTATTAAAGATAAAGATCCTAACTTTTTGGGTGATGACTTCAGAGATGGATTGACTGTTGTTTTGTCTATAAATATGCGAAATGTTCAATTTGAGGGACAAACAAAAGCAAAACTTGGAAATCCAGAAGCAAAAACCGAAGTTGAAAATATTGTATATAAAGAACTTGAAAAGGTTTTGCTTAAAAATGAAAATAAAAAGAATTTTGAAATAATAATTGGAAAAGCAAAAGAAGCCTTAAAAACTCGTGAAAGCGTAAGAAAAGCAAAAGAATTATCTCGTCATAAAAATAATGCGGAAACATTTAATTTGGTTGGGAAATTTGCTGCGTGCACAGGCAAAAAGGCAGAACTTAACGAAATGTTTATCGTGGAAGGTGATTCTGCGGGCGGAAGTGCAAAACAAGGAAGAGATAGGTATTTTCAGGCTATTTTGCCTTTAAGGGGAAAACCTTTAAATGTAGAGAAAAAGCGTTTAGAACAAACTCTTCAAAACGAAGAGATTAGAACAATAATATCGGCTCTTGGAACAGGAATTGCGGAAAATTTTAATATTAAAGATTTAAAATATCACAAAGTTATAATTTTGTCCGATGCCGACCAAGATGGCGGACATATAAAAGCAATATTATTAACATTCTTTTATAGGTATATGAAAGATTTGTTAAAGGAAGGTCATATTTATTTAGGTATGCCACCGCTTTATAAAGTTTCTAAAAAAGATAAGGTAATTTATGCTTATAACAACGAAGATTTAGCAAAAGCAAAAGCCGAAATTGGAAAAGGCTATGATGTTCAGCGTTATAAAGGTCTTGGAGAAATGAATCCAGAACAACTTTGGGAAACAACCATGAACCCTAAAAATCGTAAACTTGTTAAAGTTACTATTGATGATGCACTAGAAGCAGAAAATACAATAACTACTTGGATGGGCGATGATGTTGAAGCAAGAAAAGAACATATTACAAAGTATGCAGACTTTAATAAAGTTGACGAATTTATTGAATTAGGAGAATAATATGATTTTTGACGAAAGAGATTTGGAAGATGAAAATCAAAATCAGGAAGATGAAAAACTAACTCCACTTGAAAATCAAATGACTTTTGAAGATATGCTTAAAAGTTCAAGTGAAAGTGTTAAAGAAAAATCATCTTCTGGGCGTAAAACAAAAATTTTAAACGAACATTTAATAGAAAAAATTTCGGATAATGATGATGAAGAAGAAAAGCCAATAAAAAAATCTAAAACATCTAGTAAACCAAAAAAGTCTAAAGATATACCGCTTGAAGATTTAGAATCTATTTCAAATTTTGATAACGAAAATAGTGTTAATGAAAATAGTGAAGAAACAAAAATTGATAATGAAACTTCAAACTACAATTCTGGATATACTTCTGGAAATGGTGGCGGAAATTATAGTGACGGAAATATTGAAATGGACGGCGAAGGAAATTACATTAAAAGCGTAAAAACTGTAATGAATGAAGCCATGATGCCATATTCTGAATATGTAATTTTGGATAGGGCACTGCCACGTGTGGAAGACGGCTTGAAACCTGTTCAAAGGCGTATTTTATATTCAATGTATGAACTGGGTTTAACACCTGACAAACCTTTTAAAAAATCGGCTAAAATCGTTGGTGATGTTATTGCAAATTATCACCCACACGGAGATACATCGGTTTATAATGCCATGGTAAAACTTGCCCAAGATTTCAATATGCGTGAGCCTCTTGTTATGGGACACGGAAACTTTGATTCTGTTGACGGCGACCCACCAGCAGCATACAGATATACCGAAGCGAAATTGAATTTTGCGGCACTTGAACTTTTAAGAGATTTGGAAAAAGAAACGGTTAAATGGAGTTATAACTTTGACGATACAAAGTTTGAACCTGATATGCTTCCAAGCAGATTTCCAAATATTCTTGTTAATGGGACAATGGGTATTGCAGTTGGTATTGCAACGAATTTTGCTTGTCATAACCTGGCAGAAAGTATTGATGCTTGTGTAAGTTACATTGATAACCCTAATATTTCTGTTGACGAATTAATGAAAGTTTTAAAAGGTCCAGACTTTCCAACGGGCGGAATTATTGTTGGTTTAGACGAAGTTAAAAAGGCTTACGAAACTGGTAAAGGCAAGATTATTATTAGGGCTAAAATTGACATAGAAAATGCCAAAAATGATAAAATCAATTTAATTATAAGCGAATTTCCTTATGGCGTAAATAAAGCGTTATGCATTCAAAAAATTGATGAACTAGCACAAAATCATAAAGACACATTGTCGTGCATAACCGATATTCGTGACGAAAGTGACCGAAATGGAACAAGAGCGGTTATAACGCTAAAAAAAGATTGCGATCCACAAAAAATTATAAATTATTTATATAAATATTCCGATTTGCAAATAACTTTTGGAATTAACATGGTTGCTATTGCGGGCGGGAAACCAAAATTATTAAATTTAAAAGACATTCTTGGATATTATACAAGATTTCAAAAAGATGTTATTTTTAAACGTTCGAACTTTGAACTTAATCAGGCAAAAGAGCGTGAGCATATTTTAAAAGGTTTAATTATTGCAATTGAAAATATTGATGAAATTGTTAAAATTATTAAAAAAAGTGCTTCAACAGTTGTTGCTAAACAAGAATTACGCAAACGCTATGATTTAAGTGAGCGTCAAGCACAAGCAATTTTAGATATGAGATTGTCAAGGCTAACTAATCTTGAAGTTGAAAAGTTGAGAGAAGAAATTGAACAACTTCAAAAATTAATAAATAAACTTACAAAAATTTGTGCAAGCGAAAAACTTCAATATAATTTAGTTAAAGAAGAGATGCTAGACATTAAAAAGCGTTTTAACGACAAGCGTAAAACAAAAATTATAAACGAAAGTGGTGAAATTTCGGAAGACGATATTATAAAAGTTGTTAAACCTATGTATGTTTTAACAACTGAAAAGCAGGCAATTAAGAAAATTCCAGAAAAAACTTACTTGAAATCTGCAAAAATATTATCGGAATCAAGTTCTTTAAACGAAATTCATAATAATATAATTTTAACCGAAACAGGTAAAAATGTTTTGATTTTCACAAATTTAGGAAATATGTATAAACTTAATGTCGATAAAATTTTAGAAGCAAGATTTAAAGATAGGGGCGTTTTCTTAAAAGATTTAATTGTTGGTTTTAATCCAGACGAAAAAGTTGTTAAAATTTTTGAAGAAAATGACAAATTCTTTAAAGAAACTTTAATTTTCTTTACAAAAAATGGTTTAGTTAAATTAACGAAAGCAGACGAATTTGATATTGCAAAATCGGTTACGTCAGCAATAAAACTTAAAGACGATGAAGTTTTGAATATAGAAATTTTTGATAAAAAGAAAAATCTGATGTTTGTTTCAAAATTAGGTCTTGGTTTATACGCAAAAAATGATGAAATTCCTACAACTTCAAAAACAAGTGGTGGAGTTAAGGGTATGAACCTAAATGAAGGTGATTATTGCATTTTAGCGTGTCAAGTGGAAGATGAAAAAGTTTTGTGCGTAACAGATAAAGGATATTCTAAAAAAATTGAATTAAATTGTTTTGAACTTCTTTCTAAAAATCGTAAGGGCGTTAAAGTTTATAGCCTTCAAAAAGGTGATAGTACAGGGCAAGAAATAGTTTTTGCAGGTCTTATTAAAAGAGATTTAGACTTATTTGTAACAGATTCTAAAAACAAAAATTATATAATAGATTCCTCTACAATTCAAACTACAAACCGAACAAACAAAGGCGGAATTATTTTAAGTGGTAGAAAACTATGCGATATTAAAAGCATGTATAAAATTGTTTTAGAATAGTAAGGAGAAAATTATGAAAGTAAAAATTAATAATAAACAATATTTTGCAACACTTACAAAAACTGCTGATTATCACGATCGTTTAAAAACTGGTCAAGATTATAGATGTGTGGTAAAAGATGAGAATGAAACAACAGGAGTAATGGAATTTTATTTTGATAAAATGGAATTAACTGCTATTTTGGAAAGATTTGTTGTAAATGATTTAGATAGTGCCGAAGCGCTTTTTATGGTATTAAGGGCGTTTTGCTACAATAATCAATCTATGATTATCGAGTCAGAATCTCTAACTAATCAAAATGGTTATGTCTTTTACAAAAATTTTCTTGATAATCTTAATTCTTCTAATGAACAAGTTGAGATTGATAAGTCTTATCAAGACGGATATTCTGTAACCTTATTTGATGATGAAGATTCTTTTAACAATATTGAAAATTATAAAGTGGAAGATGACGAACAACTTTGTAAATAATTTGTAAATAATTAGAACTAAAATTTAAAAAAATTGAGATAAAATATCTCAATTTTTTTATAACATTAAGGTAAATTAATTAATTATTAAAAAAAAGTTAAAGATATAAGTTAAAAATCTTGTTTTTTAATAATTTTATTTGTAAAGTTTGTATTTTTAGTGTAAAATAAAGTTATGATTTATTTAGCAGGCGACCATGGTGG
>DLSG01000067.1:0-130 GCA_002501285.1 Christensenella sp. UBA7868
TTCCTTCTAGATTTACCACTTTTGGATTAAATCCACCAAACAAAGCATACACACCCATGCTTAAACCCAAAAAGCCAAAAACAGAAGCCATGCATATTCCGATGGTTTTAAATAATCTTTTTGCAAAACT
>DLSG01000067.1:205-7560 GCA_002501285.1 Christensenella sp. UBA7868
ATCCTTCAAAATCCTTTATTAGTTTATTTTATACTATTTTGTATAAATTATATAAATTAAAGAAATTTTTGTCAAATAAATAAGCCACCTTTTAAATATTGCAAGAGTAAATAAATTAAAAAATAATCGTAAAATCTTTTAAAAATTTTGCTTTAAACTATTAAAATTTTATGTAAAAATTTTCAAAATTTTTTCTATTTTATTTTAAATTAACATAGTCACATCTATAAATATTTGCTTATGTTTTAAAGATTTTATTAATTTTTTATTAAATTTTGATAAAAAACTATATATTTTTAAGACTTTTATAAACTAATTTATAAAATATACTATTTTTTATGGTATAACTAAACTTGATAAATATTAAACAAAAATTTAAAAATTTTGTTTTTAAAATTGCTAAAATCAAATAAAAAATAGGCACAAAAAGTGTCTATTTCTTTTTTATTTTTTTGTTAAAAATTTTTGATTTGCTTAATTTAATAACCTGGTATTTTTGCATATAAATTAGAAAAACAAATTTCCTCAATTTTTAAATGGTTTTATTTTCGCCTTGGTTTATTTTCTTTTAGTTTTTTTGATTTATTCTTTCCAAAATCTTTTTTATTGCTATTTTTGTTTTTTATATTTTTTAAGTTTTGAGATTTTTCGTTTTCTTTATCTTTTCTAGTTTTGTTAAATCCATGCTCGCCAGTTTTTTTAGCATTCAAATTTTTAGAATGTTTTGTTCTTTCACTTCTTCTTTCTTTAAAGTTTTTATCCTTTTTAGAAGCAATCTTTCCTTCATTTTTACTTTCTTTTTTTGTTTTTAAATTACCCGATTTTCGATTATCTTTTCCCAAAAAATCAAAATTTTCAGTTTTCGTCTTTACAAAAATTGTTTGATTTGTTTTATCATCTTTTTTAACTTTAAGTTCTATTAAATTATAATCACTAAAATTTTCAAGCAAAAATTCAAGTTGGTTTTGCGAATTAATTAAAGATAAACTCATTCCGCTTTTACCCGCCCTAGCTGTTCTTCTAATTCTGTGAACATAACTTTCCTTCATCTCGGGCATATCATAATTTATAACACAATCAACATTTTCAATATCAAGTCCTCTTGACGCCACATCTGTTGCAAGCAAGATATTCGTTTTAGAACTTTTAAAATTATTTATAACTTTTTTACGCTCTTTTAATTCCAAATCTCCATTAATAAATTCAGTTTCAATTTCTTTATCTTTAAGTTTTTTATAAAGTTCTTCTGTCATTTTTTTCGTGTTTACAAAAACAATAACCTTTTCGTGAAAAAGTGAGCGTAAAAACTTAACAAGCGTTTCAAATTTTCCTTTTTTTAAACACAAAATATAACATTGTGAAATTTTATCAACAATTTTATTTTCTACGCCTATTTCAATTATTTGCGGATTTATTAAATAATTTTTAGACAATTCCTTTATTTTTTCATTAAAAGTTGCACTAAGCATAAAAGTTTGCTTAATTTTAGGACACGCTTTTTCAATTTTTTTAATATCTTCAATAAATCCCATGTCAAGCATAACATCTGCTTCATCAAGCACTAAAAATTTAAGTTTGTGAAGTTTTAATGTTCGTCTTTCAATGTGGTCTATCAATCTTCCAGTTGTTCCAACAACAATATTAGCCGTTTTTAACGCATATCTTTGTCTTGTAAAATCGCTTCCACCAAAAACGGCACAAATATTTAAACCCAGATTTTTACAAAATGGTTCCAAAACTTGTTTTATTTGAATAGCGAGTTCTTTGGTTGGGGCACATATTAACGCCTTTACGCCGTCAGAATCTATATTATTTAAAATTGGAAGTCCAAAAGCAAGCGTCTTTCCGCTTCCAGTTTCACTTCTACACAATATATCATCACCATTTACTGCAAATGGAATAAACTTTTGCTGAACAAGAGTTGGCGAAACAAACCCTAAATTTTTTAGAGTTTCATAAATTTTTTCGTTAAAATTAAAATCTTTAAAATCCATATTTCCTCGCATTTATATATTTTGTTAAAATAAAAATTATTGCACAAAATATTATTATGTATTTCAATTATCACGCAAAAGCAAAAAAATTAATAAAAACTGGTCAACTAACTTACTATACAATTGTTGACGATTATAACGGAATAAAACCCGCTCTTGTTTTATATTTTAAAAACGACAAACCTATGCCAATTAGACAAAATAGGTTTGAAGAGTATTTAAAATTACTTGAAAATGAAAATTATTTAAAGGTAGGATAACATAAACTTTTCCCATTTTATAACCGATTCTTTTCCATGCCCACAAAAAAGTGAAATATTTTCATCAAGAGAAAATATTATGTCTTTAATTGAATGTTTTATTTTTTCATAATTTCCCGAATATAAGTCGCACCTTCCATAAATTCCACCAGCAAAAATCGTATCTCCGCAAAACAAGTTATCTTCTATTAAATAACTCATCGAGCCTTCCGTGTGTCCACTCGTTAGAATACATTTTATATTTAATCCAATCAAATTAATTTCATCGCCGTCATCTAAATAATAGTCAGGAACAAAGAACATATTTTTTCTTAATCCTAGTAGCGCTGGATTTTCTTTTAAAACTTCACCGTCAATTCGACTAACATAAACCTTTATTCCGTTTTTTTGAAGATTAGCACACGCCCCAACGTGGTCGAAATGTCCATGCGTTAAGATAACCGCTTTTATTTCGGCGTTTAAACTTTTTGCATATTCCATTATCCTACTTGCATCAGTCGCTGGATCGATTATAATGCACTGACCATTATTTACGATAAAATAACAATTTGTATGCAAAATTCCCAGCACCAATTTCTTAATTACCATATTAGCACCTAGTTCAATGTTACATATTCATCATAAGAAATTTGTTTATCAAATTCCTTTTTATCGTTTAAAACAATTATTCTATTAGCAACTGTACTTAAAATTTCTTGGTCGCTTGTTGTAAACAAAATACAGCCTTTAAAATTTTTCATTCCGTTGTTTAATGATTGAATGCTCTCTAAATCTAAATGGTTAATAGGCTCGTCCATAATCAAAACATTTCCTGCTTCAAGCATCATTTTAGAAAACATACATCTAACCTTTTCACCACCGCTTAAAACATTTGCTTTTTTAATTGCCTCTTCACCAGAAAATAGCATTCTACCAAGCCAACTTCTTAAATATGTTATATCTTTTTCTTTAGAGAATTGACTTAACCAATCGGTTAGCATCAAATCATTATTAAATAAATTATCATAATTTTTTGGAAGATAAGAATAAGTTATTGTTTTTCCCCAAATAACTTTTCCTGTGTAATCTGTATCTTTACCCGCCAAAATATCAAATAATGCAGAAGTTGTTGTACTTTGTTCACTAAAAAATGCAATTTTTTCACCTTTCAAAACGGTAAAACTTACATTTTCAAAAACACCTTTTTTGGTTAAATTTTGAACAGTTAAAACTTCATTGCCAATTTCACGGTCAAATTTAAAATCGATGTAAGGATACCTTCTGCTTGATGGTTTGATATCTTCAATAGTTAATTTTTCAAGTTCTTTTTTTCTTGAAGTCGCTTGTCTAGACTTACTTGCATTTGCGCTAAATCTTGCAATAAAGTCTTGAAGTTCTTTTGCTCTTGCTTCCGCCTTTTTATTTGCTTCTTTTTGTTGACGCAAAATTAATTGACTTGTTTCATACCAAAAATCATAGTTTCCAACAAACATTGTAATCTTACCATAATCAACATCACAAATATGTGTGCAAACTTTATTTAAAAAGTGTCTGTTGTGCGAAACTGTAATTATAGTGTTTGGAAAATCAATCAAATATTCTTCAAGCCAATTTATAGTTTTAGCATCCAAATTGTTTGTTGGTTCGTCCAAAATCAAAATGTCTGGATTAAAAAATAATGCTTGTGCAAGCAAAACTTTAACTTTAATTTTGCTGTCCAATTCTCCCATTAGTTTTTGAAAATATTCTCTATTTACTCCAATATTATCAAGCAAACTTTCCGCTTCGCTTTCAGCTTCCCAGCCATTCAAATCTAAAAACTCTTGTTCTAATTCGCCTGCTTTAATTCCGTCTTCTTCACTAAAATCTTCTTTTGAATATAAAGCCTCTTTTTCGTTCATAATTTCAACAAGACGCTTATGTCCAAGTAGCACAGTTTGTAAAACGGTTTTGTCATTAAACGCATTTTGGTTTTGATTTAAAACACTCATTCTTTCATTTTTATCAACAACAATTTCACCTTTTGTGGTTTCAATTTCTCCTGACAAAAGTTTTAAAAAAGTACTTTTTCCCGCCCCATTAGCGCCAATAATTCCGTAACAATTGCCTTTTGTAAATTTTAAATTAACATCTTGGAACAATTTTTTATTTCCAACAATTAAACTAACATCTATTGCTTGTATCATTTCTTTCTCCTAGCCTTTATTATATCAAAATCTTATTGTTTTAGTCAATATAAAACTCCAAATAGATTATATTAAATAAATTTAATTTTTTATTTTATTTTAATAGATTGTATAATTTTTTAAATAAAATAATTTTAATTAATAAAACTTAATAACGCATATTTAATTAAAAAAACATCTCAATTTTGTTAATTAAGATGCTTTTTATTAATTTTAATTATTTTTTAACTTTTTAGCGTAGAACCATCATAATGTTTTCAAAGTTTTTTTCTTTTGCTTTTTTATAGCACAAGAAAATATCAACTAATGGCCAAATCCCCAAAGTAAGCCAGCCAAGAAGCAGTTTGCACACCCCAAGACCCGTATCGCCAATAAAGAATCTATCAACGCCAAGCATACCTAGAAAAATTGAAAGCACTAAAATAGTTAGAGGATTGTAAATTTTAATCATCATTAAACTATCTATACATTTATCATCGGCTTTTTCTAAACTTCTTTTTAAATTTAATTTTTGTTCCTCTGGAACTTTATCTTGATATAACATAAAAAGCAAATCCACATTAGGCTTTTCCATGATTACTCTCCTTATTTAATTATTTTAACCATAAGTTAAAATATTGTCAACTAAAATAAACCTTTTAATGCATAAATAATTTTATTGCTTATTTTATTAAAAGTTGATTATTTTCTTTATTTTTTTTATAAAAATAGGTAAAATATGTTTAGAAGATTTAAACAAATCAAAAATTTATTAAATTATTAGGAGAAATTATGAGTAAAGTAGTTTTAATCGGTTGTGGAAATGTTGGAATGAGTTATGCATACAGCCTAGTTAATCAAAAAAGCAGAGTAAGTGAACTTGTTCTAGTTGACCTAAATTTTTCAAAGTGTGAAGGTGAAGCCCTAGATTTAATGCACGCTGTAAGTTTTTCACCCAACAAAATGAAAATTTATGCTGGAAGTTATAAAGATTGTGAAAACGCCGATATTGTTTGTATTTGTGCAGGAAGAAATCAAAACGAAGGCGAAACAAGACTTGATTTAATTAAAAAAAATTATGATGTTTTTAAAAGCATAATTACGGAAATTAACAAAACAAATTTTAATGGTATTTATTTAATTGCTACTAATCCACTTGATGTTATGACCTTAATAACTCAAAAGTTAAGTGGCTTTGACAAACATAAAGTTATTGGAAGTGGAACAATTTTAGACACTGCTAGACTTCGATTTTTAATAAGTGAAAAACTTCAAATAAGCCCAAAAAGCATTCATGGATTTGTTATAGGCGAACATGGTGACAGTGAATTTATTCCTTGGGACAACACCCAAATTGGTCTTGATAAGGCTAGCAAATTTTTAAGCAAAAACGATATGAGCAAAATAACTTATGATGTAAGAAATTCTGCATACGACATTATAAATAAAAAAGGCAACACAAGTTATGGTATTGGAATTTGTCTTGCAAAAATTACTAACGCAATATTAGAAGATAGCCATAAAATTTTTACAGTTTCTTCTTATTGCGAAGAATTTGATTTATATATAGGTATGCCATCTGTTTTAGGAAAAAATGGTATTGAAAAAGTTTTAGATTTAAATTTAAATTCTCGTGACCGAATTAAGTTTGAAGAAAGTGTTAGCGCTATACAAAATTGTTTAAATAAAATAAATTTAAACTAATTTAATTAAATATTTTATTTAATTTTAAACTAATATTTTTGTGCAATAAAATGTTTATATAAATTCAAAAATATGCAAACGTTTGTTAAAAACAATAAAAAAATATGCAAAAAGCATATTTTTTATTGTTTTTTTATGGTTTTTATACAAATTTTAAAAATTAATATTAGTTTTTATTGTAAAAAGTTCAAATTTAAAAATCCACAAAATATTGTTTTTTTTCTTAATTTAAAATAGTTTTCACAAATTTTATTTCCCAATATATTCAATCAAATCTAATGTTTTGTTTGAATAACCCCACTCATTATCATACCAAGCAACAAGTTTTACAAAACCAGAATTTAACATTATACCAGCCTTACTATCAAAAATTGAAGTGCGTTTATCGTGAATAAAATCAGATGAAACAACTGGCTCGTCAGTATAGCCTAATATACCTTTCATTTCATTTTCAGACGCTCTTTTAACTTCATTACAAATATCTTCATAAGTGGCAGGTTTTTCAAGTCTTACAGTTAAATCTACAACAGAAACATCAATAGTTGGAACACGGAAACTCATTCCTGTAAGTTTTCCGTCCATTTCAGGAATAACTTGACCAACGGCTTTTGCTGCACCAGTTGACGATGGAATAATATTATAACTTGCCGCTCTTCCGCCACGCCAATCTTTTTTTGACGAACCATCAACAGTAAGTTGAGTTGCTGTAACAGAGTGAACTGTACTCATTAAACCTTCAATAATTCCAAATTTATTGTTTATCACTTTTACAAGTGGCGCTAAACAGTTTGTTGTGCAACTAGCGTTTGAAATAACTTCTTCGCCAGCATATTTTTCTTCATTAACGCCCATAACAAACATTTTTACACCTTTTTTGCCAGGTGCAGTTATTACAACTTTTTTTGCCCCGCCTGTAATATGTTTTTTAGCATCTTCTAATGCAGTAAACTTACCTGTTGCTTCCGCAATTATTTCAGCGCCATATTTATTCCAGCCAATATTTTCAGGATTAAGTTCACTTACAAACGAAATTTCGTGACCACCTACATGAATTTTCCCGTCTTTAACAAAGGCAGTGTCTTTACTTTTTCCATGAATTGTATCAAAATTGTAAAGATAACAAGCATATTCAATATCAAGAAAAGGGTCGTTTATCGCAACCACATCAATATTTTCATGCTCTTGTTCTTCTAAAGTTGCTCGAAGCATCAATCTCCCAATTCTTCCAAAGCCATTAATTCCAACTTTAACTT
>DLSG01000067.1:7635-13780 GCA_002501285.1 Christensenella sp. UBA7868
GATTTTTAACTATTTTTATTAATTTTTCATCAAATGTTTTATATTATCGGAAGTTAGACGAAAGCAGTGCGAAGCAATATTTTCGGATAACTGATGATAATTCAAACTATGATGCCACAAGATTTTGTGGAGTTGCAGTTAGCAACTTGATTTGCGAGCATAGTAAACATAGCGACATCACATAGTTTATATTAAATTTTCAGGATTTAAACATTCCAGTTCTTTAACTACAAAAATACCATCTTTTCTAATCAACTTATCATCAAACCAGATTTCCCCGCCACCATAATCTTTACGCTGAATTAAAACTAAATCCCAGTGGACTGCACTTTTGTTCCCGTTAAAGGCATCATCATAACTAGCGCCTGGAGTAAAATGAATTGAACCTGTTATTTTTTCGTCAAATAAAATATCTGTTGTGGGATAAAGTATATACGGATTTAATCCAAAAGAAAACTCACCAACATATCTAGCACCCTCATCAATATTAAAAATAGTTTCTAGTTCTTTTTGGTGATTTCCCTCTGCTTTTACAATTTTGCCATTTTCAAAATAAAGTTTAATATTTTCAAACTTTATTCCATTATACATTGAAGGAGTGTTGTAATGAATAAAGCCGTTAACACTATCTTTTACGGGAGCCGTATAGACTTCACCATCTGGAATATTCATTTCACCCGCACAAATGATTGCTGGTATGTTTTTTATTGAAAAAGAAATTTCCGTGTCGGGGCCAATAATCTTTACTTTATCCGTTTTTTCCATTAAATTTTTAAGTTTTTCCATAGCAATTTTCATTTTTGAATAATCAAGTGTGCAAACTTTATAGAAAAATTTCGAATACTCTTCTAAACTTTGATTAGCACTTTGTGCATAGCCACTTGTTGGATATTTTAAAATAACCCATTTAGTTTTTGGAACTCTTATATCGCTATGAATTGGTTTAGAATAAAATTTAGAATACAAATTTTTATTTTCAATAGGGACATCTGATAGTTCATAAATATTATTAGTAGCCGATATGCCAATATATGCATTCATATCTTGCATTTTTGGAAGCATATATTTGCAAAGCAATTTTATATGTTCTTCCGAACTTCCTTTTAAAAGTTCTCTTGAAATAAAAGGATCTTGATAATTTACAAATGGAAGTCCGCCAACCTCATAAACCTTTTTAATAATTTCTATTATTAAATCTTTCGAATATCTATTTCCTTCTATTAAAACTTTTTCACCTTTTTTTAATTTAATTGAATAATTAACTAACATTTGTGCTAATTTTTCATCATCTTTTATAGCCATTTTCTCTCCTTTTAGAAATTTAATTTTAATAAATGATAGACAAATTTTATGAATTTATAGCAAAACTATAAAAAATGTTTTTAAAATTTTAAAATTAAATATATAATTAATAAAAAAGAATTATAAAGGAAATTTTTAAATGAGTTTAGTTACAGGAAAAGAATTATTAATAGAAGCAAAAAAAAATAATTATGCTGTTGGGGCTTTCAATTTTACAAGTTTGGAACAATTAAAAAGCATAATAAGTGCTGCAAAAGAATTAAATACAGGTTGTTTTCTATCAACAAGCGAAAGTGCAATTTCGTTTTTGGGAATTAAAAATATTGTTAGTATGGTTAAAAATGAGGTGTCAGATTTACCAATCAAATTTGTATTACACCTAGACCACGGAAAAAGTTTAGAAATTTGCAAAGATTGTATAGAAGCTGGCTACACTTCTGTTATGCTTGATGGAAGTCTTCTTGAAATTAGCGAAAACATAAAACTTACAAAAAAAGTTGTGGATTTCGCCCATAAATTTAATGTTAGTGTTGAAGGAGAAATCGGCAAAATTCAAGGAATTGAAGATAACACGAAAAGTTTAGAAGGAATATTAACAAGCCCAGATGATGCTAAATTTTTTATTGATAAAACAGGTGTTGATAGCCTTGCAATATCTATTGGAACAAGTCATGGAGCATACAAATTTAAAGGAGAAAGCAAACTTGAAATAGAATTACTAAAAAAAATTAACGAAAAAGTAAACTCCTTCCCTCTTGTATTGCACGGCGCAAGTTCCGTAAGTGAAAAACTTACATCTGATTTTAAGTTGTCTGGCGGAAATTTAGACACCGCAAAAGGTGTTGACGATAATTCTATCACAAGTGCTATAAATGCAGGTATTTGCAAAATCAATGTAGATACAGATTTAAGAATTGCCTTTACAACAGGCGTAAGAAACACTTTAAAAAACGAAAAAATATATTCCCCACGAGATTATTTAAAACCCGCAATGGAATGTATGAAAGAAGAAGTTATAAACAGAATGACTTTGTTTAATAATAAGAAATAAAAGAATTTTAAACAAATTTATTGTATTTAATAATTAATTATTTGATTTCTATACTGAAATTAAAAAATAAATAAAAAATTGAAATTTAAGAATATAAAAATTATATATTAAATTTCATAAATTTAATTAAAAAAAACGCACAATTTTGTGCGTTTTTTTATTAAATTATCTAACTTGTTCTTCAACTAATTTGATTTCAGATTCTCTCATAACTTGCTTAATGTTTTGTTTAACTTCTTCAATAGTATAATTATTTTTTTCAAATTCTTTCAAAACACTTTTAGCATTCATAATATCAACCACTAGAGAACTAATATTTTTTGCATTTTTACATTCTTCTTTATACAAATCTAGCATTTTTTGAACTTCTTCGTGATTTACAACTTTTTTAGTAGTTTCAGTATCACGAATAGCCTTATATAATAACGAACAAACTGCGTTAGTTGTTTCTACTGTTTCAAATTCTTCGCTCATAGACTTTTCTCCTCTAATGCTTGTTTAGCAAATTTATTAAGACTTTTATATGCGTCTGTTGTAACTGATAATTCCATGTTATATTGTTTTAATTCATTATTTACAACCTCTGCAATCATAACACCAATATATTTTGCTATTTCTCTAGAATCTAATTTTGCAGACTCTTCATAATCCCAAATGTTTCTGAAATAATTTATGCAAAGTCTTGTAATAGTTATATCTTTACATTTATCTTTGTTACTTTCATAGTATTTATAAGTACTTTCAACAGCATCATCAATTATTTTAGCAATTTTTTCATCTCTTATTTTGTTTGCCAAATTCTTTTGTGTGCTATTTAATCTTTCACTATCACTTACAAATGAAGATTTTTTATTAGATTTGTCAATTATACGATAATTCAACAAATTCATAATCTCACCAGATTGTCCACCCTTTCCGTAAACCATCTCACTGTAATGTTTGTTTAATGCCTTTTTAATTTTTTCATCTGACATCTCACCAACATGAGTTGCAGGTTTTGTTGTAAACACTCTTTTATTTTCATTTTCTTGACTTGGAAGATTTGCAAGATAATCATAAATGTTTAGTTGTTCATCTGTGCTTTCTTTTTGACTTTCTTCTTCGTTGAATTGTTGGTTTACTGTTTGAATTTCTTTTACAGCATCTGGAACTTCTTTTTCGCTGTCTTTCAAATATTGTTCCATTGAAATTTGACCATCAGCAAAATTTAAGTTATCTTCTTTTTCCTTTGTAACAACTGGTTTACCGTCAAGAGTTTCGCCATCAGCGGTTTCTTTTACTTCAACAAGTTCTTTAACTGTTTGTTCTGGAGTTTTTTTCTTTTCAGCATTATCTAAAACTTCTTCAATTGCATCATGTTTTGCAGTTAATTTTGTTACTTTTTCTTTGGCCTCGTCCGACAAATTTGGATTTCCAGCAACTTCTTCTAATTGCTCTAAACTTGTATCCAAACCTTGTTTAACTTCTTTTAATTTTTCAGCAACTTCTTCATCAGTGAAATCTACATTCAAATCTTTTAATCTTTCACGATACATTTCTAAATATTTAAGATATAAATCACTTTTTCTGATAGCATCGTCTAAATATTTATTTGGTTTTTGTTTTTCAACTTTAATTTCAGTATTTTTAACTTTTGCTTTTGTATTTGTAAGAGTTTGTGTAAACACCTCTTCTTGCAAATTTTCAAGTTTTTTATTTTTTACAAGTTTATTATCATTATATTGTAATGAAAATACTAAATCATCTAAACAAGTAACTTGTTCTGGATTTACTACAACAGTTCCGTTTTTATTGTAAATTTCAAGTAATTGTTCTGCATTTGTAATGTTGTTTGCTGCCAAAACTTTATTTACATTAACTTTAAGTCTATCTTCAATAAATTGGTTAATCCAATAATCTTCATTAGCATCATTACTAATTCTTAAAGTTTTCATTTTAGCACACGCTTGTTCTGTTAAATCTCGTTCAATTTGCGCAAAAACTGGTGCTTCAAAAACGAATCTTGACATAAAGATTGTTGTTAATGTTGCAACAACATCTTTAATAGTGTCTTTATGTGCTGCAAAAATTTTATTAACTTTTTCTGCATTATATTTTTTTACAAGTCCTTTCGCATTTAAAAACTCATTAAATTCTTCATGACTTATCATTTTTTTAGCATTAGATAATTTAATTTTTTTGCTTCCTGTAAAAGTTTTTGCAACTGTGTAAAGCATATTAACCGCACTATCTAGTTTGCCTTGATATTTGTCAACTCTTAAAGTTCTTTTAACAGCGTTTAAAGGATTCTTTTTTGTAGAATAACTTAAATTATAGCCATAAACATCTTTAACATAATCAGCAACTTCAGCGTTTTTATTAATACCTTCCGCATCGCTTTCTAATTTTGCATATAAAGGTGCCATTTTAAGTTTTGATAAATCTTTATCAACATATCTATTTGTTCCGTAAACTGTTGTAACTTGATTTACCAAGTTATGTGGACCACTTGCACGTTTTTCTACAACAGATTCTAGATGCTCTGATTCAAAGTTTTTAACATCTGAAATTTTTGCTTCTTCACTTTTAACTTTTGCAATAAATTCTTGAACGCTTCCTGCCACACTATTTAATGTTGCATTGTTATTTTTTCCGTTTAACGCATCATGAACTCTTTTAGAGAAAACATCAAAGTTTGCACAATTTGTTTTTTCCATTAAGCCTTTAATTTCTTCTGCTGTTAAAATAGATTTAATAACTGTTGAAACAGTGTTTTTGGTAAACTTAAATAAATCATTGTTTTTGTTTAAAATGTCAAGAGTGGAAAAAACGCTATAAGCATTTTCTGCACTATAACCTTTTGAAATATAATCTTCATCGTCAATAGTGTAAGGAGCCAAACTTTTCATTGCTTTTTGAACAACCTTTTTACTATTTTTAGTTTCTTTTTCAAACTTTTTTAATTCTTTATTTTGTTTCATTTTCCCTATCCTTTTGTTTTATTATATCACTATTTTTAAAGCATTTCAATAGGTAATTTAAAATTTTTTTGTATAATTAAAATTTGCGTTTTGCATAGAATTTTTCATCGAACATCATTCTAATTTCGTCAAGTGCTTCAATATGAACACGAGTTCTTGATGTTGGGCTTGTAATTAAAAACGCTTCACCACGAGCAGCAGTTGCAATCGCATTTTTTTCGTCATCGTTAATACCACCCGCATTTCGATACAAATCTACTAGGTCGTTCATATCGTTTGCCGCCAAACCGAATATCATTGAATATTGACTGGCGTTAATAATTGCTGTTGATTGTTTTGCAATTTCTTGGCTTCCAACGAAGTCTTTAATGTTCTGTGTGATGATAATTTGCATACCATCATACTTTCTTATTCTTTTTGCTAATAATTCCATGAAGTCTAGCGCTATTGGATATTTTTGGTCAATAAATGTATGCGCTTCATCAATTGCGATAATAATTTTACGTCTTGATGGGTCATTTTCACTAAAATTATGGATTTTGTTAAATTCTTTGTTTCTAATTATTTCATTGTTTAGATAACGAATAACCAAAAGCATTTGAGCGTTTGCTAAAACCATATTACGGTTTGCAAGCAAACTTCTAAACGCAAATACTACAAAGTTTTCTTTTGTTTCCAACGTTGTTGGACCATTCCAAATATTTGCATTTCTTCCGCCAGTTGCAAATTTTTGAACATAAATTTCAATCTTTTTATAAATTGAAAGTAGATACTCATCTTTCTCTGTTTTTAATTTTTCTTCAACCAAAGCATAAAGGTCGTCAAATATTGG
>DLSG01000014.1:0-1427 GCA_002501285.1 Christensenella sp. UBA7868
CAAATGTTTATATATTTGACGGAGAAAAAACATATCTTCAATCGGACGCTAATAAAGCAAATGTAACAACAAAATATTGTGGAAAAATAACTACAAGTGCTAAACAAACAATAAAAATAGGCGCAAAAGTATCAGAAAGTTACACCGAACAAAATTCAGTATGTAATGTTACATGCAAAATTTTCGCAATTCAACAAGCAAATTTAGAAGCGATTAACGCAAAAACTGAATTACTAGGAAGAATTGCCAGACTTGACACAAGCAAATATAAATATATAAATCATCTTGAAACTAATGGCACACAATATATAGACACAGGATATTTTCCAAACGAAAACTCTAAATTTGAAGTTAAATTTATGGTTAATGAAGATAATGTAAAAAATGATTGTCCATTATTTGGGGCAAGAAAGTTAAATATGGCTAATTCTTATACATTTTGGTGTCATGGGGAAGGTTATGGCGTAAAATCTGAGTTACTTTTTAATGATAGAGATAATATACTTTCAAAAAATTTTGCATTAAATGTAAAACAAACTGTCATGCTAGAAAATGGTAAATATACAATCAATGGAACGACTACCACATTTACAAAAGTTTCTTTGGGTACTCCGAACACAAATTTAATTTTGTTTGGGTTAAATAATGGCAGTGCTATTGATAGCCGAAAATTTTATGGTTATGTTTATAACTTTAAGATTTATGAAAATAATGTTATAGTACGAAATTTTGTTCCAAGTATTCGTTTATCGGATAATAAACCAGGTATGTTTGATACTGTAAGTGGAACTTTTTATACAAATGCTGGTTCAGGGGAATTTTTGTATAATTAAAACAAATTGATTAAATGCTGGAAATAGATTTTATTTCTAGCATTTTTATTCAATATAATTTTGAAAAAAATCGATATAAAAAAGTTATTAACTTTTTTTATAGAAGTTTCATATAGATATATAATAATTTTATAATATATGAAAATAACAAATAATAACTATTAATTTATTTTTTAATATTAATAGTTTAGGTTTTAATGTGTTAATAAATTATGTCCAGTTTATTTTTTAATGAAAAATAAAAAATAAAATATAAAATATTAAAAAACACATAAATAAAAAAGAAAAATTAATAAAAAACTGTTGACAAATCAAAAAAATTAATATATACTTTAATCGTGTCTATAAATGCGGGAGTGGCTCAGTGGTAGAGCGTTGCCTTGCCAAGGCAAATGTCGCGAGTTCGAATCTCGTCTTCCGCTCCAATTTTTTTATGGCACCATAGCCAAGCGGTAAGGCCAAGGTCTGCAAAACCTTTATGCCCCAGTTCGAATCTGGGTGGTGCCTCCACATTTTAAAAGTTCAAAAGACAAAGCCTTATAGTTATTGCCGAGGTGGCGGAATAGGCAGACGCAAGGGACTTAAAATCCCTCG
>DLSG01000014.1:1433-7505 GCA_002501285.1 Christensenella sp. UBA7868
TACCGGTTCAAGTCCGGTCCCCGGCACCAAATTAAAAATTAAAAAAAGTCCGATAAATTCGAATAATTTTGTTTATTTGACACAAATCTTGACACAACTTTTAATTTTATTTCTTAATCGAAAGAAAGTAAATTTTACTTTCTTTTTTTTGTATTTTAATGAACATCTATTTTGTTATATGTCTAGATACGGAGCCTAACAACCCCCTTTTTTCCTACTATGATTTGATAATTAATAAATTTATCTAAAAAATAGAGAAATAATAACATTAAAAAAACAACAGCCACAAAAATTACTTGTGGCTGTCNNTACATATTAAAAAATTAGTATTATGTTAAAGTAAAAAATAATTAAAGTATATTATAAAAATCTTATTATTTATTGAAATTTTTTTAAAATTTCTTCAAGATATTCATTATGTCCAAATTCATATTTAACGGCTGAATTATTTTCTTGAAGGTTTTGCTTATAAAAATTATCTGATAAATCGTAATTTTCTTTAACTAAATCGTTGGAATTACCTCTATTAATCATTCGTTGTTTGATTTCTTCTTTCATGTTTAAAGATGGAAACACAAAGCAGAACTTAATATCAAATTCTTTTAATAAAGAAATTACTTCTGGGTGTGGAGCACAGATTAAAACTTTATTTGCTTTCCACGCTTTTACAAATTCTTTTTTAAGAAGTTTTAAATAAGCATCTTTACTGCCTTCTCTTTTTTGAAAAGTTCTGTTTCCCTTTGTTTCTTCAAGTTCTTTTCTGGTGATATTTTTAGGTACAAAATATTTGCATCGTAATCTTAATTCGTCAACATCAACATATTTCTCGGGATACTTATCACATAAATAAGATTTTCCGCAACCTGGAGTTGCAACTATGGCTTCAAATTCTACATTATTATATTTCATAAAAACCTCACTTTTAATATTTATTATATATAACAAAATATTAATTGTCAATGTTAGATATATATCAAAATTTTTTTTATTTTTTAGAAAAATGTTTAAATATTCAGAAGCAAACTGATATACTTTTATAAAGATAGATTGAAAATTTATTTAAGGATTAATTATGACAAAAAAATTAAATTCAAATCAATTGAAAATAATTGCAGTTTGTGCAATGATTTTCGACCATTTACTTTGGGTTATTAAACCAGGTTATGATAACGGAGTTGTTTTTGTATTATTACATTTAGTTGGCAGAATTGTTGCTCCGATTTTTTGCTATTTTATTGCAGAAGGAGCGTTTTACACAAAAAATAGAAAAAAATATTTATTAAGACTTTTACTTTTTGCCTTAATTTCTCATTTTGCCTATTGTTTTGCTTTTGGAATAAACTTTTTGCCGTTTTCAAATGGAACATTTTTTAATCAAACAAGTATTATGTGGCCACTAGCGTTAGGGCTTGTTGGAATTATGATTCAAGATACTAAAATGAAAAATGTATTTAAAGTTCTTATAACATTACTTCTTTGTGTTTTGGCTTTTCCTGCCGATTGGAGTAGTGTTGCGGTTATGATAATTGTTTATAACTATGCTTATAGAGATAATTTTAAAAAACAAATGATTTCTATGATGATTTTTACATCTATGTATGCAACAATTTATGCAATTTTTATTAATGTCTGGTATGGGCTAATTCAAATGGGGACTGTTTTCGCAATTCCACTTTTAAAAATGTATAATGGCGAAAGGGGAAACTGGAAAGGTATGAAATATTTTTTCTATATAGTTTATCCACTTCATTTAGTGTTGTGTGGTATTATTAGAATTTGTTTGTATGGAAATATTACAGTTTTAATAGGATAAAAGTTTTATTAAAATAAAAAAATTTAGGGGTTGACTTTTTAGAAGAAATATGGTATTATATACATAACAAATATTCGTCCATTCCGTTTGTTTAAACTTGAAGATTAATTTCTTAAGAATGGCAAAATTAATGCAACATAATTTGGCTGTGTTATTTTGCTATAAAGATTTTAATTAACAGCTTAAACAAATTTTTTTTAAAGGAGAATATTATGGAAGAAAAATTAAGAACTATTAACGCAACCCTAGCATTATTTGTTGACGGAAACAAAATTTTGCTTGGCGAAAAGAAAAGAGGTTTTGCAAAAGGAACATTGAACGGGATTGGCGGAAAACAAGACCCAGGTGAAACTATTGAGCAAGCAATGGTTAGAGAATGCTTTGAAGAAATTGGAGCAAAACCAACAAAATATGAACAAGTTGGAAGAATTGACTTGGATATGTATTATAAAGGCGAACACGCAAATATGAATATGTATATATACAAATGCTATGATTACACAGGAAAAATTGTTGAAACAGAAGAAATAATTCCTTCTTGGTATAACATTGATGAAATACCATTTGAAAAAATGCTTCAAGACGATTTGTTATGGATTCCTTATGTTTTGAAAGGTGAAAAAGTTGTAGGAAAAGTTAAGTTTGACGAAAATATGAATATGCTATCACATAACTTTAAAACTGTTGAAAACATAAATGAAGAAACAGTTTATACATTATAATTTGAGAAAAGACTATTTTTGTAGTCTTTTTTTAATAGAAAGAAAACAAATAAAAATAAATTATAAACATTTATTTTTAGATTAATTTTATTTAATTATAAGTTAATAGATAATAATGTGAATAGTTTTTTCGTGTGGGAGCAAAATACTTTTAAGGAGTAGTTATGGAAAGTTATCATAAAAAGATTTTGCTTAATATTGCTTATTACACATTGATAGGTTTAGGGTTTTTATCATGCGTGTTGTTTATTTTGAAAGTTGCTTTTAGTAATTTGCCACTTTATTTAAAAATAATTTATTTTATTTGGTGTGGCTTTGTAATATTATATCTTTGTTTTGATGTCTTTTGCACAATAAAACGAATGCTTAAATTTGTTGCGGGAATAATACTATTTGTATTATCTTTAATAAGTGTTGTTCTTGCCGTAAATGTTTTTATTGTTCAGGGTATTAGTTTTAGGTCGGTTACAAATTTAGAAGTTACTTATTTTATTAATATGAGTTTAAGTTTTCTTCCCATTTTTTTATCTTTTTTTGCCTTTATTGTTGGTGAAAAAATTATTGAATATTAAATTAAAATTAGATTTGTTAAAATGTTTATAAATATATAATATAATTTAGAATTAAAATAAAAGAAGAAAATTCAATTTATATAGCGTTTAAAACCTAAAAAACGGGTTAGAATTAAGATATGAAAAAAATTGGATTAATTATGTGTTTTATAATTTTAGGAGTTTCTTGCCTGCTTTTTGGCGGTTGTACGCATGAAATGGTAAGTTTGTATATTTACAAAATGCCAAATAAATTGGTTTATGAAATTGGAGAAGATTTAGATATAACTGGACTTGAATTAAAGAATATAAAAACTGATAGTGCTCTTCTTGATATCTACAACAATAAAGCAAATTTTAGTGGTTTTGATAGTTTAACTTCTGGGAAAAAAGAAGTTAAAATAAGTTATGGGGAATTTACAACATCGTTTGTGGTTTATGTCGCTAATATTGTCGTTAAAGATAATCAAGAACTTAAAAATGCAATAACTAATGCAAACGATAACGATATTATTTTAATAAAAAAAGGTGAATACAATGTTCCAGAAGGTCTTGAAATTTCAAACTCTAATTTGGTTATTGGGGGCGAAGGAAAAGATAAAACAAAAATAGACTCTTTCTTTATTGTTGGTGGAGAGTTTAGCGGAGAAATAGTCTATAATGAAGATTTAGAAAATTTAAGTTTTTTGTCTATCGGACTAACAACAAAAAATTCGGTACAGAACAACATTATTAAATTTGAAAATGAAAAATTAAATGAAAATATTGGGGCAATTAACGCAAAAAATTTAAAAAATGCAAACATAATTTCTTGTTCGTTTGAGGGGTTTAGTAAAGGCGTTTTATGTGAAACAATGGACGACGTTTATATTTCGTCAAATAATTTTAAAAATTTGTTGATAGGTGGAATTGAAACAACTAAATTAACTAAAAACACAACGATTTCAAAGAATATTATTAATACAATAGGTTCCAGTGTTGTTATTTTAAATAATAAAAATCAACAAGAAAACATTTTTGGCGTGAAACTTGCATTAAACAGCGAAAACAATATCGGAGTTTCTATCTATAAAAATTCAATTAGCAAAATTGCAGGAAGAAGTGGCAATTTAAGATTTTTTAATCAAAAAGTTGATGGCAATTTTAATAGTTTAAATTATATGTATAACAGTAGTGCAATTATACTTTTCAGCACTTTAAAAAACAATTTGCAAACAAAGGGTATTACAATATTTTTTAATTCAATAGGAAGTAGTTTAAATAATATTTTATACAGCACAGGTGCTAATGATAGAGTGAATAGTAGTAGTGTTATGTATATGTCATTTTAAATAAAAAGAAAGCAATGATATTAATCAATTGCTTTTTTTTCTTACAATTTAAAATTCTTTTAAAATTAAACGTTTCTTAACAAAAAAATTTTTTACATTTAACTATTTGTAATAACACCACACGCTATTTTAGTTCCGCTATTTCCGCTGGGCTGGGTTCTAAAATCATCTGCGTCTTTATGTATAAACACAGTTAAGCCAATAATTTGATTTACTTTAAACCTTTTTGTTAAGACAAGGCTAAAACTTTCGCCATTATTTGAAAGTATAATAGGAAGGTCGCCAGCATGACTAGGGTGGTCGTAGTTTTGCGGGTTATAATGAACACTTTCAGGATAATTTCCATTTTCGTCAAGTCTGCAAGAATCTCCACTGTGAATATGCATCGCAAAGAATCCGCCTGTTTCGTTTGGTGGCAAGTTGTTAATTTCACTTAAAACTAAAACTCCGTCCGATGTGTCAAAAAAACTTACTTTGCCAGATATTAATGGATAATCTTTTCCGCCTTTTATTTCTGCACAGGCTTGCGGCAAGTGAGTTGAAACATAATTTACATATTTATTAAATGTTAGGGCTTTTGTTCTTTTAAAAATAGATAACATAGTAACTCCTTATCAAAATATATGTTTTTATATGAAAGTTTGTCAAAAATGTTTAAAAAGGGTTTACAAAATTTGTAAATTTTTGTAAAATTATAGTTGTTATGAAAAAATCGGCAAAACTTATTAGTGCTATTATAATTATTGCTTTAATCATAGTCTCTTGTTGTTTTATATATTTCAGTTTTTTCAAAAAACCAAATTCAACAGACACCGTAGAAGATTTAGTTATTACAAATAATTCGATAGTTTTAAAAGTAGGAGATAAAGTAAATTTAAAGGAACTATATAATGTAAAACCTTTAAATATTTCTGCAAATGTATTTTGTTGTGTTGCAAACACAAAATATGCAACAATAAATGAAAATCAAATTTTAACTGCAAAATGTGTAGGTAGCACTACGATACTACTAAAAGTAGATTCGGGTGATGATTTTATTGAAAAAGATATTTCATTAAGAATTTGTGAGTCGGCGATGATTCCTAGTAGTATAAATTTTGAAACGGAAAGTGTTGAACTTAATTTAGAAGATAAAAATATTGTAAATCGTGTTGAAATTCTGGGCGGAATAAATTATGCTGTGGAAATCGAATATTCTGAAAAGGGCATTTGCAGTTATAATTATGAAACTGGTTTAATTATTCCACTAAAACAAGGAGAAACTGTTGTTACAATAATTGCTAAAACTTTCACAGAAGAAATTTCAAAAAGTTTTAAAGTTTGTGTAAATTCTAATTTAGATTGTTGCATTAAAATTACAACGAATGGAGTAGAACTTGACAAAATAGGTGATGGCTATGAAATAACATTATCTAAATTTTCACCAGTAAAATTATTTGTAGAATATTTAGAAAAAGGAAATGAAGTTATCGATTTTTCGTTTGATTATGTTTTAGAAAATAATACTTGCAATTTATATGTACAAAAAGATAATGGTTTTATAATGCTGATAGGAAAAGAATCAGGAAATTGTAACTTAAAAATTCAAGTAAAGAGTTTAGAAATTTTAATAAAGGTTAAGGTTAATTAATATGGAAGATTGTATTTTTTGTAAA
>DLSG01000100.1 GCA_002501285.1 Christensenella sp. UBA7868
TTGCGTTAAGCGATTCTGATTATAAAGATATTGTAAAAAAACAAAGGGAAGATTTAACGGCACTAAATAAAGAAAATGCGAAATTAAAAGAAGAAAATAGGCTGTTATGTGAACAAATCACAAAGCAGGAGCTTTTAAAAGAGCTGGCAATAAAACTAGAAAAAAAAGAGCTTGGGCAACGAGAGATTCAAGAAATGATTCTCGATGAAATTTCATACGATGACGATGAAATTAAAAAACTTAAAAAGAGGGTTGGTAGTAAAAAATGATTAGTGTGTATAATAAAAAAAGCGAAACCGAACTCAATTTAAGAAAGAAGGAAAGTCTTGACAAATATGTCCAATTAATACAATGGGGAAGAGGTAATCCGACAAAATTCATTGAAGATGTTTTGGGAATACAGTTAATGGATTTTCAAAAAAACATTATTCTTGGGACGTGGAATTCAACGACCGCTTGTTGGTGTGCTGCTCGTAACAGTGGTAAATCATTTCTTATCGCTGTTTATTTAATGGCTCGAAGCTTGCTTATTCCAAATTTAAAGGCATATATAGTCAGCGCATCTGCGAAACAGGCGGATGATACTTTCGATAAAATATCACAAATATCCAAATGTGAAGTACCATCGCTTTTAATGGATGGCTGTATGTATTATAATGAAATAGTTAAAAGCAATTCAAATAGCGATGGTTTTATAAGAGAGAGGGGTAATAGATCGTTAGTTCTTTATAATGGCTCGTCGATAAAAACCATTCCCGCAAAACCCGAAACGATCAGAGGTGCTCGTGCCAACGTAATAGTGGGTGACGAAGCTGCCTTTTTGGATTCTACTTTATGGGAAAGTTTTACCCCTTTCATCAACCAAAACGCCGACTTTAAGACAGGTAAGAATTTCGATGAAAAAATATTCCCTCAAACATTTCAAAACCAATTAATAGCATCTTCTTCTGCTGGAAGCGTTAGTTCCGAATATTATAAGTTATTCAAGAATTGTATGATAAATATGATTATAGGTAAGCCTGGTTACTATGTTTCGAGTACGGATTGTGAGATGACACTCGCTCCATATATAAATGGCGTTTTAAAGCCGCCAATTGCAAATAAAGAAGAGATAGAGATGACCAAAGAGACAAACCCGAATAAGTATAATAGAGAATATTTAAACTTGTTTGATGACATCGATTCCCCAGATTCTGTCGTTCAGAGAGCTGTTATATTGAGGAATGAACATAAATACATGCCAGAACCAATGAGTACGGGCGATGATAAAAAATATGTTCTTTGTTGGGACCCTGCTGTTCAGATGGATAATAGTTTTGTTTTGATAGCCGAAATATATAGAGACGAGAAGCGCGGGTTAAAAGCGAGAATTGTGAATGGAATAAATCTCATAACAAAAACAGATAACGGGAAAAAACTTCCTTTAAGGACGCCTCAGCAAGTTATATGGGTTCAAAAATTGTTAACTTATTATAACGGAAGAAATAACGATTATACCAATATTTGCTTGAGAATAGATGGTGGTGCTGGCGGTGGCGCAAATGAAATCGTAGATTATCTTATGATACCGTTTGAAGACGAGAACGGGAATAAACATTTTGGTGTTTATGATAGTAAGTTTCAAAATGACGTTTATCAGGAGATGCACAGAGATAAATTCCCAGAATCTATAGATTGTTTGCAGATAATTACTCCAAGAAAATATAGAACTGAAATGTTTGGTGATTTGGTTTCGATGGTAAATCAAGATTTAATAGATTTCCCGATAGAGTTACCGCCACGCGGAGAAATAGAATTAGAGGATGGTACGTTTAGAAATTTAACGCCTGAAGAAATGCGTGGTTTATTAGAAATCGACGTAATGAAAGAAGAAATGATAAGAATGCAACAAATAAAAAAAGCGACGGGCGAGGTTGATTATAGAATGCCGAAACAGAGAGATCACGATGACCGTTGTTATGCCTTTTGTTTGTTAGCTAATTATCTTAGTAATCTTCGTCGTGCAGAACGTGCCGATAATGACAAGCCAAGGGAACTCTTTGCTGATTACATAATGAGCAGAATTCATGAAGGCGACAACAAAAAAACTCAAAATCCGTTCGCGGGGAAAATTAATCCGTTCGCGGGGAAGAAATGGTAAAAGGTGTAAAAGATGATTGGAAAATTAGTAGTAGATTATGAAGAAGTAAGTTTGGGAGATTTGTTGGAGTTTTTAACCGAAAAAGGCATTGAGTGTTGTATAGATGGAGATGACATTTATATTTATGACAAAAACCCTGTTAAAATCAACACCCAAAAATACTTTTCTAATTATATGAAAGAGAAAAAAATACAAAATTATTTTCTCAAAGAAATTACTCAACCACCCACAAAAACTCCGACAAACTATATTCAAACTTGGCTTCTTGAAAAGTTTAACGAATTAGAAATGATTAAATTCAACGAACAAAATCAAGCTTTATTAAAAAGAGCGCAAGAGAATATAGATAAAGCAAAAGCAGAGTTTGCAAAGTTAGTGGAACAATATAATCAACAAAGCAAGGAGGCGCGGCCCAATGGCAAATCAAACTAAAAAACGCGGAAGACCGCGCAAAGTCACAGTTGACGAAAACGAAAAGATATTAACCGATAATGCGAGCGAAACGCT
>DLSG01000057.1 GCA_002501285.1 Christensenella sp. UBA7868
AATATTTTGAAATATTTTTTTAATGTTTAATTTTTCAAAATTTAAAATTAAAAATAAACTTTAATTGATTTAATAATAGTTTTAACAAAAATTTTGTTATTTTATTGATTAATAAATAAAAAATGTTTATAATCTTTCTATGGCTCGAAAATTTTATATAAAACAAGATAGAAGTTTTGAATTTAATCAAAAAATAGAAGTTGAAGGTGAAGAGTTTAATCACATAGTTAATGTTATGCGTAAAAAAGTTGGTGACCAAATTTGTGTTATTGATGGTTCGGGAACAGACTATGAGTGTGAAATAGAAGAGATTGGAAAGAAAAAACTTGTTTTAAAGATTTTGAAAATGCAAGATAATAACAGTGAAACTAAATCGAATGTAACAGTTTTTCAGGCTTTGGTTAAAGGTGATAAGTTTGAACTTATAATTCAAAAATTGACAGAACTTGGCGTAAAAAAAGTAGTTCCTTTTGAAAGTGAATTTTGTCAAGTTAAAAAAAGCACAACAAGGCTTGACAGGCTTGAAAAAATAAGTATTGAAGCGTTAAAACAAAGCGGGAGAAGTAAAAAAGTTGAAATAACCGAAATTTTAAGTTTTCAAGAAATGTTAAAAGCGTTAAAAAATTATGATAAGGTTGTTTTTGCTTATGAAAACTCTAAAACCAGTTTAACTAAAAACGATTTAAGTGAAAGCGGAAAACCGCTTAAAAATGTTGCTTTAATTGTTGGAAGTGAGGGCGGTTTTAGTGAAAAAGAAAATGAAGAAATTATAAAACAAAAAAATGTTCAACAAATTTCTATGGGAAACCGAATTTTGCGTGCAGAAACCGCCGCAATAAGTTTAACCAGTGTTGTTATGTTTTTGCTTGATGAATGGGAGAGAAGATGAAAATTTGTGTTTTTACTTTGGGGTGTAAAGTTAATTTTTATGAAAGTGATAGTTTAATAAACGAACTAAAAAAACAAGGCTATGAATGTACAAACAAACTTGAATTTGCTGATGTTTATATTTTAAACACTTGTTGTGTTACAAACGAGGGTGAAAGAAAAAGCAGGCAACTTGTGGCAAGATGTAGAGCACTTAATAGTGGTGCTAAAATTATTGCTATGGGGTGTGCAAGTCAAAAAAATTCAAAGCAGTTTGAAGAACTTGGCGTAAGCGTGGTTGTTGGTAATGGCTATAAAAATGAAATAGTAAATTTAATTAATGAAGAAAATTTTGTAGATGTTAAAAAACTTCCAACCGAATATTTTGAAAATATGCAAAGTGATAGCCAACGAGTAAGGGCTTATTTGAAAGTGCAAGATGGGTGTAATAACTTTTGTTCTTATTGTATTATTCCGTTTGTTAGAGGAAGAAGTAGGTCGAGAGCAATAGAAAATGTCGTTTTAGAAGCAAACAGATTAAGTGAAACTTGCGGTGAAATTGTTCTTACAGGAATAAATTTAAGCGATAATAAACCTTCTTTAATTGAACTTGTTGAAAGTTTAAGTGGGGTTAAAGCAAGATTGCGTTTTGGAAGTTTAGAAGTAAATGTTATAACTGACGACTTTTTAAAAAGGCTTAAAAATGTTAAGAATTTTTGTCCACATTTTCATTTAAGTTTGCAAAGCGGAAGTACAAAAGTTTTAAAAGATATGAATAGACATTATACGAAAGAAGAATATCTTGAAAAAGTTGATTTAATAAAGAAATATTTTCCTTTTGCGTCTATTACAACCGATTTAATTGTGGGTTTTCCAACCGAAACAGAAGAAGATTTAATGGAGAGTATAGACACAATAAAAAAGGCAAAATTTTTTATGGTTCATTGCTTTCCTTATTCTAAACGAGAAGGAACAAAAGCAAGTTTGATGCCACAAGTTTTAAATTCGGTTAAAAAACAGCGTGAAAAAAAAGTTTTAGAAGTTGTTAAAGAAATTAGTAATGAATATCTTGAAATGCTTATTAAAAACAAAGTTTGTCAAAATGTTTTAATCGAAGAGGAAGTTACAATTTTGGGTGAAAAATATTTTGTGGGTCATAGCGAATATTTTGTAAAATGCTATTTAAAATTTGACGACAAATATAAAATTAATGATATAGTGGCTTGTGATAATTTTACAATTTTTGAAGATGGG
The DNA here is from genome assembly GCA_002501285.1 of Christensenella sp. UBA7868. Classification (GTDB taxonomy): domain Bacteria; phylum Bacillota; class Clostridia; order Christensenellales; family UBA1242; genus UBA7868. The sequence continues at coordinate 2,122 of DLSG01000057.1, forward strand.
GTGAAATGTTAATGGAAACTGTTGTTTGTGGAATGAGTGGTGGCGTTGATAGTTCGGTTGCCGCAATGCTCTTAAAAGAAAAAGGCTATAATGTTATTGGCGTTTTTATGAAAAACTGGGAAGAAACATCAGATGATGGCTCTTGCACGGCGGAAGAAGATTATTACGATGTTAAAAGAGTTTGCACAAAAATAGGTATTCCTTATTACACTGTAAATTATTCAAAAGAATATTACGACAGGGTTTTTGAAAACTTTTTGGAAGAATATAAAAAGGGAAGAACTCCAAATCCTGATGTTTTGTGTAACAGAGAAATTAAATTTGGCCCATTTTTAGAATTTGCTGAAAAAATTGGTGCTGACTATATTGCAACAGGACATTATGCAAAAACTTTGCATGAAAACGGAAAGACATATTTATTAAAAGCAAAAGACTTAAACAAAGACCAGTCTTACTTTTTAAATCAATTAAGTCAATCTCAACTTGAAAAAGTTTTATTTCCGCTTTCCGAGATAGAAAAGCCCGAAGTAAGGAAACTTGCCGAAAAGTATGGTTTTATTAATGCAAAAAAGAAAGATAGCACAGGAATTTGTTTTATTGGGGAAAGAAATTTGAAATTTTAAAGAAAGATGTCGATAAAAGAAAAATCCCAGCTTTAAAAAAATTAATGAATATGATTCAAGACAAATATATTTATCACCTACAAAANNATTTGGGCACAAAAGAAGGCGAAATTTGGTCCACTGACGGGCGAAAACTTGGAAAGCATATTGGACTTAGTTATTACACAATAGGTCAAAGAAAAGGCTTAAATATTGGCGGAAGAAATGACGGAAATGGTCAGCCTTATTTTGTTGTTAAAAAAGATTTAGAAAATAATAGGTTAATAGTTTCGCAAGGCGAAAATGATTGTTTATTTTCTAATGGGTTAATAAGTTATAAAATAAATTGGATTCCAGAAATGCCAAAAGAAAAAAAATTTGATTGTAATGCAAAATTTAGATACCGCCAACCAGACCAAGCAGTTAGTGTTGAAATTTTGGATAACGGAAATGTTAAAGTTTTGTTTAAAGAAAAACAGCGTGCGGTAACACCTGGTCAATTTGTAGTTTTCTATTTGGGCGACTATTGTCTTGGCGGGGGAGTTATTGAAGAGGTTTTTTAAAATAAGTAAGTGAGTTTTAAGGAAATAGAGAACTATGCAACGTTTTAACGAAAAATTGAGAGAATTGAGATTAGAAAAAGGTTTATCAATATTATCTCTTGGAAAAGAAATCGGAGTTAGTGATGCTACAATATGTAGATGGGAAAATGGTCAAAATGATATAAAAGGGAAAGACCTTGTAAAACTTGCTTTATTTTTTGATGTAACAACAGATTTTTTGCTTGGACTTGAAGATTAATTTTAAATATATGCAGACATTAAAAAATGCTTATATTTTAATCTCTGTAAGTAAAGTTTTATGTGAAATATGTTAAAGATATTATTCTATTAAAATAAATATAAAAATTTTTATATATTTAACAAAAAAAATTCACCAAAATTTGGTGAATTTTTTTGATTTAAACAAAATTAAGCTTTATTTAAAGAATCTTGATATGCTTCAATTGCTGCAATAATTGCTTGTTTTTGTTCTTCTGTTTTGTCTTGGAATGCTTTTTTATATTCTTCAAGTTTTGTTTTACCTGTTTCAATAGCGCTGTTTACTTCTTGTTTTAAAGTTTCTAAAACTGCTTTGCATTCTTCTTGAACTTTTTTAATTGCTTCATCAATTTTTGCTTGAAGTTCTTTTAATTTAGCGTCAAGTTTTGTTTGCGCTTCTTTAAGTTCTTTTTCTGCTTTTGAAATTTGTTCATTTAAAGTTTTCTTTAAGCTGTCTGGAATTAATTCAGAACTATTTAGTTCTTCTTTCCATGCAGTGATTTGTTTTTGTAAACTTTCAATTTGAGATTTTAAACCGCTGATTGTAACATTAGCAGCATCTTTTAAAGCATTAATAGTTTTTTCTAAACCTTGTCTTGCTTCGAAAGAAACATTTTCAAATTCGTGGTTTACTTCTTTTATGTAATCCATCGCTTCTTCATAAGTTGAACCAGTGAATTCTTGAATTTGAGAACCAAATTTCTTTAAAGCGTCGCTAACATCTTCTGTTACAACCTTAGCACCAGCAATAATTCCGCTATCTTTAAAATATTTGTTTACAGATTCTTGAACATTTTGTTTTAATTGTTTAATAGTTTGAGATTCTTTAAGTTCGTCACTACAAGCAATATAAATTGTTACTTCTTTGCCTGTTGTGTCAAAATTAATTTTGCCCATTTGGGTTGAAACTTCTACAAATAGTTTTGAAGCCTCGTCTGCGGTTAAGCCTTTGAAGTTTACTACGCTAATTAAACTAGAACCATCTTCGTTTACGGCAGTAACATTCATAACTTTATTGTTTTGATCCAGAATAAATTGAACTTCTGGGTTTACGCTCATTGTCATAACACTTGTTTCTTCTTGTGGTTTTCTAAATAAGAAATAAGCGCCAACGCCAAGACCTACAACAAGTACTAATGTAACAAGCACTGAAAGAATTTTTTTCATACATTTCTCCTTTTAAAATTTATATAATAATTTTAATATAAATGTTTAAATTTTGTAAAGCGAAAATAAAAAATTTTTTAACAAAATTTAGTAAAATAAATATTTGATTTTTATATTTTAAAAGTTGTTATATTATTATAATTAATTTAAGCTTATAAATTCAACTTTATAAAAAAGTAAAAATTTTTGCAAATTTTGTTAATTATTTGAAAAATTTAGACAAAAAGAGTATAATAAAAAAATCAGGGAGAATTATTATGAAAGAAAACATTTACAGAACACATAATTGCGCAGAATTAAGGCTTGGCGATGCAGGCAAAGAAGTAAGGCTTGCGGGCTTTGTTGACACTATTAGAAAACTTGGGTCAATAACTTTTGTTGCTCTTCGTGACCACTATGGAATTACTCAACTTTTAATAAACGATGATAGTCTAATTTCGGGCGTAACAAAAGAAAGCACTATCTCGGTTAGCGGAAAAGTTGTTGAAAGACAAAGTAAAAATCCAAAAATGGAAACAGGGGATATTGAAGTTGAAGTTGAAAAACTTGTTTTGCTTGGAAAATGTACATCTTCACTTCCTTTTGAAATTAACGATAGTTTAAACACAAAAGAAGAATTAAGATTAAAATATAGATATTTAGATTTAAGAAATCCTGAAGTACACAAAGTTATGTGTATGCGTGCAAAAATGTTAAATTTTGCAAGAAATAAATTAACAGATATGGGATTTGTTGAATTTCAAACTCCAATTTTAACAAGTTCAAGTCCAGAAGGAGCAAGAGATTTCTTGGTGCCAACAATTAAGGCTCCAGGCGAATTTTATGCTCTTCCACAAGCTCCACAACAATTCAAACAACTTTTGATGGTTAGTGGCTTTGATAAATATTTTCAAATTGCACCTTGTTTTAGAGATGAAGCAGCAAGAAGCGATCGCACTCCAGGCGAATTTTATCAAATTGATATGGAAATGAGTTTTGCAACACAAGAAGATGTTTTTGCTGTTTGTGAAGAATTTGCAGACGAACTTTTTGCAAAATTAACTAACTTTGATGTTTCAAAAGCACCTTTTGTTCGTATTCCTTACAGAGAAGCAATAGATAAATATTGTAGTGATAAACCAGATTTAAGGAACCCATTAACAGTTAAAGATCTAACAAAAATGTTTGAAAACACAGAATTTAACGCTTTTAAAGGCAAAACTGTTAAAGCAATTTGTGTTAATGCTGGTGAACAATCACGAAAATGGTATGATGAACTTGGTCAAGTTATTGTTAATTTTGAAGGCAAGGGTATGGCTTATGTTAAATATAATGGTGGCGAATTTACTGGAAGCATAGCAAAATTTTTAACTGATGAAAATAAAGATTATCTTGTTAAAACATTTAATCTTGTTGGCGGTGAAAGTATTTGCATGGTTGCCGACACCGAAGAAATGGCAATAAAACTTGCAAATGTTTTAAGAAACGAACTAGGAAATAGATTAAACTTAATTGATAAAAACAAAGTTGCAATTTGTTGGATTGTTGATTTCCCATTCTTTGAAAAAAATAAAGACACAGGAAAGATAGATTTTTCTCACAATCCGTTTACTATGCCACAAGGTGGAATGGACGCATTTAATAATTCAAATCCTTTTGATATTTTGGCTTATCAGTTTGATTTGGTTATTAACGGTCACGAATGTTTAAGCGGTGCTGTTCGTAATCATGACCAAGATATTATGGTTAAAGCCTTTGAAATGGTTGGCTATGATAAAGAAGTTGTTAAACAAAAATTTGGTGCATTATATAATGCTTTCACTTTTGGTGCTCCACCACACGCAGGTTGTGCGTTCGGATTTGATACGCTTCTTATGATTGTTTGCGGAAAAGAACTTATGCGTGAAGTTATAACTTTCCCTATGAACAAAAATGCAAGAGATGTTTTAATGGGGGCTCCAAACAGAATTGACGAAAAAACTTTGGCTGAACTTGGATTAAAATATATTGATAAAGAAGATAAATAGTTTAAACTTAAAACATTTTAAGTTTTATTTAGAATTAAAATTAAGTTTAAATTTAATTAAAAATAATTTTTAAATTAAACATATTAAAATAATTTTTAATTATTAATAAATTTCAAAAAATTATGAAAGCGTTTTTAATTAAAAAACAAAACAATAATAATAAAAATAAAATTCACTAAAAATTTAAAAACGAGTAAAAACGAATATATTAGAATAATAAAGGTTTATATGATTGAAAAAGAACTACAAAAAATAGTAAATGATGCAATAAAATTAGAATTTAATCAAGATTTTGCCTCATTTGTGCATTTATCAAATGCTGAAAATGTCGATTATCAATGTGATGATTGTTTTTCGCTTGCAAAAATTTTGCATATATCGCCAATGGTTATTTCGGAAAAACTTGCAACCATTATAAACAATTTAGAAGTTAAAGATGATTATTTTGAAAGCGTTTCAACAAAAAATGGGTTTTTAAACTTTGTCATAAGCGAAAAATTTATAAATTTAAAGTTAAATAATCTTATTAGTGATGAAAATCTTGGCGTTGTAAGACCACAAAATCCAGAACTTTTCTTTTTAGATTATGGCGGGCCAAACATCGCAAAACCTTTGCACGTTGGACATTTAAGAAGTCACATAATTGGTGAAAGTGTAAAGCGTATTATTGCGTTTAGTGGTAACAAAACGATAAGTGATGTTCACTTTGGAGATTTTGGACTTCAAATTGGTGAAGTTATTTATGGGCTTAAAGAAAGAAATATTGATAAAGAAAACATTACATTGTCACTTTTGAATGAAATTTATCCAGAAATTAATGCAAGAATAAAAGAAGATAAAGAATTGAATGATAAATGTGCACAAATAACAAAAGAACTTCAAGAGGGAAATGAAGAATATTTAGATTATTTTAAAATTATCAAAGAAATTTCTGCAAAAGATATAAAACGTATTTACAATTATTTAGATGTTCATTTTGATTATTATTTAGGTGAAAGTGATAGTTATAAATATATTCCAAAATTAACGCAAATTTTAAATGAAAAGAATTTGCTTAAAACAAGTGATGGCGCAAAAATCATTGATATTTCAAAAGAAACAGACAAGAAAGAACTTCCACCATTAATTTTTCAAAAATCTAATGGGGCTTATCTTTATGGGACAACTGATTTGGCAACAATTTTACAACGTAAAGAAGATTTTAACCCAGATCATATTGTTTATTTCGCTGATATTAGACAAGACCTTCATTATACTCAATTTTTTAGGGCTGCAAATTTGGCGGGACTATTTAATGAAAATCAGCTTGAATTTCATGGCTTTGGAACAGTTAATGGACTTGATGGAAAACCTTATAAAACAAGGGAAGGAAAGTCACCAAGTTTAGACAGTTTGTTTTTGGAAGTTAAAGAAATTTTGTTAAAAAATAAACAAATGGATTTAGAAAATGAAAGTGATATAGATGATATTGTAAATTCTGTTATTAAGTTTGCAGATCTTCAAAATAACTATGAAAAAGATTATATTTTTGATATAGAAACGCTTGTAATTCAAAGGGAAGGAATGTAAGATATGTGGCTTTTTAACCGAGTTCGTAAAAT
>DLSG01000048.1:0-295 GCA_002501285.1 Christensenella sp. UBA7868
CTCTTTTTAATAACAAAACTTCTTTATTTATATATTCAAGCATTCTTCGAATTTCACGATTTTTCCCTTCTGTTAAAACTATTTCAAGTTTCGTAGAATCAGAATCTTTAAAAATAACTTTTATTTTACATTTATTATATTTAACATCGCCTATCTTAATACCATTTCTTAAAACTGCAAGTTCGCTTTCCTTAATATCTCCCTTTATTTTTACAAAGTAAGTTTTAGGAATTTGCATTTTAGGGTGTGTTAACTTATAAGCAAGTTCACCATCGTTTGTAAGCAAAATTAGCCC
>DLSG01000048.1:318-3995 GCA_002501285.1 Christensenella sp. UBA7868
AGATAAATACGCTCTGGCACTTTAACTATGTCTAAAACAGTTTTACGACCTTTTTCGTCACTAGATGAACAAATTACCGCTTTTGGCTTGTTTAGCATATAATAAACCAATTCTTCGCTTTTATTAACAAGTTTTCCATCTATTTCCACCTTATCATTTGCACTTACATCAATACCTAAATTTTCTACAACTTTTCCATTAACTTTAACTTTTTTGTTTTCTATTAATTCGTCTGCTTTTCTTCTTGAACATACTCCAAGTGATGCTATATATTTATTTATTCTCATAGTCTTTATTATATAATATTAAAATAAATAAAGCAAATAAAGTTTACAAATAAAAAATGTTTTTGTTTTAGATTGATGAAATCGTTACGAAATTAGTTTCAACTATAAAATGTATTTAGTGAAAATTCTAAGCGGGTGCTAGGTTTTGGTTTTCCCGCACTTTTTGTGCCACTTGGCACCAAGCGACAAAGTCTTGTCGCTTTGCACTATTTCATAGTGCAAAAAGTGCGGAAACACAAAACCAGCACAAACCTTTATTTTTAATATAAAATTACAAAATACTAAACATTTTTTTAAATATTTATTAACGCAAAATAAATATAAAAAAGAATAGCGGTATAACCACTATTCATAAAACCATTTGTCAATAATATCTTTAACTTTATCTTTAATGTCCTTACTTTCAACTGCTTCCATAGTGTAAATATTTTCACTAAAAACAAGTTCTTCATCAAAATAAACTTTTATATTTCCAACAATTTTCTCCTTCTCGACAGGTGCCGAAAGGACATCTTCAATTTCAGTTTCAATTTTAATTTTAGTTTTTTCATCATCTTTTAATGGAAATTTAAAACCCTTCATAGAATAAACTTTAACATTTTCCATTACCCCATCATCAACTTTGATGTTTGTAATGTAATTGTATGGAGAAAGCAAAGTTTCATAGTTATATTCAATAAAAGCATCGTTAATAATTCGTGCGCTTTCATCAAACATATTTGGGCAATTTAAAACAACCGAAATAAGTTCCATTCCGTCCCGACAGCAACTTGTAACTAAACATCTTCCAGCATTATCAGTAAAACCAGATTTTACTCCTCCGCAACCTTCTAAAGTTTTTAAAAGTCGTTGTTTATTTCTTAAAAATCTGTGAGGGACTTCACTATTTCCACTTATTTGTTTAACGGGAGTTTTAACAATTTCTCTAAAAGTATCGTTTTTTAATGCTTCGCTTGTAATTACCGCTAAATCATAAGCACTTGTATAATGTCCATCAGCATCAAGTCCATGAGGGTTTTCAAAATGAGTGTTTTTAAGGTTTAGGCTTTCAGCCTTTTCATTCATCAAATTTACAAAATATTGTAAGTTTCCTTTTCCAATATGAAAGGCTAATGCTAAACTAGCATCATTCCCTGATGGCAAAATTAAACCATACAAAAGTTCTTCAACCGTAAGTTCTTCACCTTTTCTTAAATAAATACTTGTTCCTTCAATTCCAATAGCCCTATCGTCAACTTTAACTTTTTCATGAATGTCATTACAATTATCTAATGTTACTAATGCAGTCATAATTTTAGTGGTCGAAGCCATTGCAAGCCTATCGTCTTTGTTATGCTCGTAAAGAACTCGTTTAGAATCTCTTTCAATAACTACGCTTGCTTTGCAAAAGTTTTCGGCATAAATTTTTTCATCATTAAAATTTATATTATTTACAACAAACAAACTTAATGTTAAACAAAACAATAATATTAATACAATAAATTTTTTCATTTTTCACCTATTTATCAGTTACATTTTTTATTATTTCAAGAATGCTTTCATAAGCACTTTTATTATCAATATTTATCAATTTAATTCCGTCTTTCGTTTCCACTAAAAACCCAACGGGATTAATAGAAAACCCTGTTCCACTTCCGCCAGCAAAAGGATAATCTAAAAACGAATTTTTTTTCATATCTTTTGTTTGATTATATTCTCCGCCGCCCGCAATAAACCCTGCCGAAACTTTGCTTATTGGAATAATCGTAGTTCCGTCAAATGTGTTAATTGGGCTTCCTACAATAGTGTTCACATCAATTACACTTTTAAGTTTGCTCATAGATTCTAGCATAATTTGTTCAATTTTATTAGATTTAATTTCATCTTGTTTCATATTTTTTACCAACCCTTTTAAATTTTATAATATATTGCATAATCGCCCAAAGATAATCAATTAGACATACAGTTAGTGAAGAACTAATATTTACCTGTGCTATGTTTTTAGTATATACAGGATTTATATTATTACTCACAATTGTTGATAGTTTTTTTGTTTTTATTAGTCCAAGCAATATTGATGAAATTGTTTGAATAAATCCATATAAAATAGCCGTTTTAAATGGGTCGTTATTTATGCCAATATCAGCATTAATTTTTAGTGTATTAATAACAGTTTTATCAATCAATAATATTGTTAAATCTATATATTCAAGGTCCGCTTGGGGTCCAAATTCAAGCGGAACCACAAGTGACTTACCTTTTTTTGTTGTAAATAAAATATATTTTTTCTTAACTTTAAAATTTAATGTCAAAAAGTTTAATTTAAAAAAATAAAATTTAATTCTGCCTTTATTCCTTAAAACATTAAAACTCGCTTTTGCTTTAACTTTTATTGGCAAAATTAAAAAAAATAATGGAATAACAATAACAAAAAAAACTAAAACACTCATGATTTTAGTTTCTTTATTTTTTTGAAATTTATTTAAAATTAATTAAAAATTCAATATTTATTAATCTTCTTTTTTATTATTTTCTTCAATGTTTTGATTGCTTTCATCTAAAAAATGATTTTCATCTTCATTTTCGGCGTTTTTTTCTTGCAAGTTGTTATCTTCTTGATTTTCTACTTTTTCTATATTTTGACCTTGTTCATTTTCATCTTTAGGCTTGTCACTTTCATTTTCTACGCCACTTTCTTCATCAGGAATTTCAAATTCGTTATAAATGCTTGATTGATTNNTAACTGCAATAGAATTTAATAACTCGTCATAAGAAGGAAGATTTGATAAATTTTCTAGGTCAAAACGCTTTAAAAATTCATCAGTTGTTCCAAAAAGTAATGGTTTTCCAATAGCATCTTTTCTTCCCACAACTTCAATTAAATTATGTTTTAACAAACTTTGAATAGCATAGTCACTATTTACGCCCCTAATTTGTTCGATATCAAGCCTTGTAACAGGTTGTTTGTATGCAATTATAGCAATTGTTTCTAATGTGGCTTTGCTTAAATTACGCTCTCTTATTGGGTTTAAAACCAAACTTACCTCATCTGCAAATTCTGGATTAGAACAAAGTTGAAGTTTGTTTTTAAACTTTAAAATTTTAATCCCATAATTTTCATTAAAACGATTTTTAAGGTTTTCATAGGCTTTATCAATTTGTTTGTCTGTAACTTGCCATTTTTCAATAATATCGCTAATTTCTACGCTGTCACCACTAACAAACAATAACGCTTCAAGTTTATTTTCTAAACTATTCTTCTCTTGGTTCTTCATCTAGTTTCTCCCCTTCGTCATTTCTAAATATTTCAATATCTCCATAAATTTCGCTTTGTGTAACTTTAATATATTGCCTTTTCAAAAGTTCTAAAAGTGCAAGGAATAAATTTATTATTTCGCTTCGTGAAAAATC
>DLSG01000048.1:4016-4670 GCA_002501285.1 Christensenella sp. UBA7868
AACTGTTAAAACTTAATTTGTCAACATTAAGCAATAAACTTTTAATTTCAAAAATCTTTTCTTCAACTGTAAAGCGATCACGCTCCAAAGTTCTTTCGTTTTGCTCGGGGCTTGATTGCTGGGCTTTTACAAGCAAAGTTGAAAAGGCTTTAATTAAGTTTTCAATATTCATTTGTTTAAGCACAATTCTATAATCACCCGCTTCTTTGTTTGGCGCTTTATAAAATTTGTTTACATCTTCAATTTCTTTTAACGCTTCGGCAGCATCTTTAAACAATTTATACTCTTCAAGTCTGCGTTTCAAAAGTGTTTCAGGGTCTTCCTCTTCTTGAACTTCTTCTTCCTCACGAGGCAATAATTTTTTGCTTTTAATTTCAATTAATGTTGCTGCAACTTCCAAAAATTCGGCAGCATTTTCCATATTTAACAAATCAACGGAATTAATATACTCCAAATATTGCCCAGTAATTTCAGATAGTTTTATTGTTTGAATGTCAAGTTTAGAATCTTTTATTAAATGCAAAAGCAAATCAAGCGGGCCTTCAAATACATCTAACTTAACTTTATAGCCATCAGAATATTCTAAATTTTCGGGTGTTTGATTGTTTTCATCAATTTCTAAATTTTCGTTTATTTTATTTTCTTCCATTTTTT
>DLSG01000058.1:0-2391 GCA_002501285.1 Christensenella sp. UBA7868
CTTCCACAGAAGCTCCAGCAACTGAAGCTACACCAGCTCCAGAAGCTTCCACAGAAGCTCCAGCAACTGAAGCTAAAACAGAAGAAGCTAAATAAATTTTAGTCTTTTTTAGTTTTTTTTACCTAGCTTAGAATCTTTTAAGATTTTAGGCTAGGTTTTTTTATGCACTTTTTTAATATGTTATTTATATATATTTGTATATATTTATATATTCATTTATATTCTATATATTAACATATAATTAGTCTTTAATTTTAGTAATTAGTTTTTGATTTTTTAATTTTTTGGTGGTTTAGTTGAGTAGTTTTTATTCATAGTTTTCATGGTGGAATTTAAAAGAAAATATTGTTTTAACTTAATTTAATTTAATCAATTTAATTAATTAATTTATTTATAAAAAGTTGTTAGAGTTTTTTGTTAGGATTTGAAGGGCTTTGGTAGTTTTTTGGGGGCGGGCAAGCATAAAATTTGCGGAGCAAATTTGGAGGCAGGCGTGAAGCCTGCCTTGCCTCCACGCGGAGCGTGGGGAATGCTTGCCCGCACAAAAAAACTAACCAAACAAATTTTTTAAAACAAATTTTAAAAACCCCCTTTTCAAAAAAAAACTAATGTGATATAATTAAATAAATTTTTAAAGGAGAACAGAAATGGGTTTAATTTTAAGCGTAGAAAGCACTCTTTCAATCGTTTCAACCATAATTTATGTTTTGGCGATAATCTTTCTAGTTATCGAAGCATTTATTCCTGGTTTTGGCTTTTTTGGAATAAGTGGTATTGCGGGCGTTTTAGGCGCTATAATCACAAAAGTTGTAGTTGGCGAAAGTTTAACACGAATTTTGCTTGAATTAATAATTGCGTTAATTGTTATTATTGCGCTACTTGTGTGGGTAATAATTTCGGCAAGAAAAGGTTTAATAAGCAAATCGCCATTAATGTCACAAGGAAGCAGTATTCCTTCATTTTATGACGACAGTGACCTTAAAATTTTCATTGAACAAACAGGTGAAACTGTTACAACTTGTAAACCAATTGGCAAAATTAGGCTTGATAACGAGATTTATGATGCTCAAAGCCTAGACGGATTTTTAGACATTGGAACAAAAATTAAAGTTGTTTCTGTAAAAGATAATACATTAGAAATTGAAAAAATAAAGGAGAATAATTAGTATGAGCATTAGTATGTTAAATTCATCAATTGGCTGGATAATTGGAATTGGCGTATTTATCGTTATTTTAGCGGTTGTTCTAGCCCTTCTTCCAGTAAAATATTGGTTTAGATGTTTGGTTAGTGGAACATATTTGTCAATGATGAAAATCTTTGGAATGAAACTTCGTGGAATTAATTTGAATGTAATAATTGATTCTTACATAAATGCAAAAAAAGCAGGGTTAGACCTTAATATTAACGACCTAGAAAATCATATTCTAGCAGGCGGAAATGTAAATAAAGTTGTTATGGCATTAATTTCAGCACACAGTGCAAAAATCAATTTAACAACCGAACAAGCAAAAGCAATTGACCTTGCTGGTCGTGATGTATTGCAAGCAGTTAAAGAAAGCGTAACACCAAAAATCATTCAAACACCAAAAATTTCAACAATCGCAAAAGATGGTATCGAACTTATTATCACTGCAAAAGTAACAGTAAAAACAAATTTACAACGACTAGTTGGTGGTGCGGGCGAAGAAACAATTATTTCCCGTGTTGGTGAAGGAATTGTTACAACAGTTGGTTCAACAGAAACTCATGCCCAAGTTTTGGAAAATCCAGATGAAATTTCAAGAACAGTATTGCTTAAAGGTTTAGCCAGCGGAACAGCGTATGAAATTTTGTCAGTTGATATTGCAGATATTGATGTTGGTAGAAACGTTGGGGCAGACCTATTAAAACTTCAAGCCCAAGCAGATAAAGAAATTGCACAAGCAAAAGCAGAAGAAAGAAAATCTATGGCTCTTGCCGAAGAACAAGAAATGAAAGCCAAAACACAAGAAAAACGAGCACAAGTTGTAGAAGCCGAAGCCGAAGTTCCAAAGGCAATGGCAGAAGCCTTTAAAGAAGGAAAACTTGGTGTTTATGACTATTATAAAATGCAAAACATTCTAGCAGACACATCAATGAGAAAATCTTTCTCACAAGAAAATGGAGATGATTCAGAATAATGACAACAGCTGAAATTATAGTTATTGTTTTAATAGGATTACTTTTGCTTTTTGTGTTAGTAACATATTTAATGCATGGTATAAAAGTTGAAAAAAAGAATAAAAAAGATAAAGTGGCAAAGGCTCAATCGGAAAGCAAAAAAGAAGAAAAACCGCAAGATAACGAACAAAAACCTGTTGCTGTGGGAATAATTAAACCTGAAAAACCAAAAGAAGAAATTAAAGAAGAAA
>DLSG01000058.1:2509-4515 GCA_002501285.1 Christensenella sp. UBA7868
AAATGAAAAAGGTTATTATGAGTGATATTTTAAAACCTAAATTTTAAAAAAAGTGCCTAGTGCACTTTTTTTAATACATTATGATTAATCTTCTAATCCTTAAATCTTTAACAAAATATGTTTATTAATCTTCAAGACCTACTAAATAATCAATACTAACTTTAAAATACAATGCTAAAATAATCAAGGCTTCCATATTTGGCGACCTTTTTTCAAGTTCCCATAAACTAATAGCGGAATGCGTAATTCCACAATTTAATTCTTTTGCAAGTTGATATTGACTTAAATTTTTATCTAATCTTAACTCTTTTAATCTTTCGCTAAATATTTTCATTAATCTTCTAATCCTAAAATATAGTCTGCAGACACATTAAAAAGACGGCAAATTTTAATTAACATATCAAAATCACACTCTCTTTGACCTAATTCCCAAAAACTTATTGTACGCTCTAAAACATTTAGTTCTTTTGCTAGTGTTTTACGGCTTTTATCACATTCAATTCTTAATTCTTTTAAACGCTCACCAAATTTATTCATATAAATATATTAGAACAAAACATTCCAAAATTATTGACAAAGAACAAAATGTTCCATATAATATATTTGAGGATGGTATGAAAAAATATTTTAAAACAGAGATGATTGATAAATATTTAAAAAAGAATAATCTTACAATAGATAAATTTTGCACTCTTTGTGGGATAAGCCGAAAAGAATTTGATAGAATTTATAGTCAAGACCCAACTTGTAAAATAAGTGCTTTGGTGGCGGTTTTAAAAACTTTAAATTGTTTGATGAGCGAGTTTTCGGCTTAAATAAAATGGGAAGGCGAGTGCTTAAAAGTTATAAAATTGAAAATTTTGTCATATAAATAACTATGTTTTCGTTAATTAATGAATTTTTAAATGATTTTGATTTTAAAACTAAAACCGCAACAAAAAATAATGCTTTCAAATATGTAAATTTTAATAATGAAGTTTTTTATCTTCAAAATTTTAAAGACTTAATTTCTTTTTCTTCCGAATGTATTATTATTAAACTTTTTGAAGGCGAAATCTCGATTTTTGGAAGTGATTTAAAGATTAAAGAAATAAGTCACAGGTTTATTTGTGTTTCGGGCAAAATTGTAAAAATTGAGGTGCAAAATGCTTAAAAATGGGCTTAAAAACCGCCTAAAATTAAGCATTTTTGGCGTAAATTTAAAGCGTTTAATCAAGAATTTATATAAAAATAATATAGATATTTACGACTTAAATCAGGTTAGTTTTAAACAACTTGACATAATTATAAAAGCCAAAGATTTAAAAAAAATAAAACCGCTTTTAAAAGATTATAAGTTTGAAATTACAAGTTCGTTTGGACTTTCAAAACTAAAAAATTTTGCATTGTGTAGAATTGGGCTATTTGCGGTAGTTATTATGTTTTTTATCGCCCTTTTTTTAAATTCTAATTTTCTAGGGAAAATTTATATTTTTGGGATAAATCAAATTGATTCAAAAGAAATAACGCAATTTTTAGAGAAAAAAGGCATAAAACAGAACAAATTTTTTGTTAATATTGATTTAGAAAAATTGGAAATCGAACTTGAAAGCAATTTTCCTGAAATTAGTTTGTGTAGTGTGGTTAAAAAAGGAACCAATTTGCTTGTAAACATTAAAGAAAAAATTGAAGTAACGGAACTTGAAAATGAAAGTAATATTTACGCAAAAGAAAGTGGGAAAATTTTGGAATTAAGTGTTGTTAACGGCACGACAGATTTAAAAGTTGGCGACAGCGTAAAAAAGGGTGATGTTTTAATTTGGGGTTATACATTGCAAAATGGTGAAAAGGTTTCGTGCAAGGCGAATGGGCACATTAAAATGCAGGTTTGGTATTCTAAAAGCGTTACTTTTTTAGAAACTGAAAAGGTAACAAAGAAAACGGGTAAAATGCTTGAGCATTCTTACTTTGAAATTTTTGGGCGAAAGTTTAAGATAAAAACTCCGCAAAATAATTTTAAAAATTTT
>DLSG01000058.1:4604-4797 GCA_002501285.1 Christensenella sp. UBA7868
AAAAGATGCAATAATTGATACAATAATAAAAGAGACAAAAGCACTTGTTCCAAGTGGTAAAGAAATTGAAAATTGTCAAGTTGAAATTTCGGACACCGAAAATGGAAAGATTATATCGTGCTTTGTAGAAACTATTGAAGTTTATTAGGAGTATTATGCTAAATTTTGTTGGAGAAGAAATTGATAAAGAATT
>DLSG01000096.1 GCA_002501285.1 Christensenella sp. UBA7868
GCATAAATTTTTTCTTCAAGTTTTTGAACTTCAAATCGGCGTTCTCTTATTTCGCCGTCAACTTCTATTTTTAGTTTGTGTGCCTCTTCTTTAGCCTCTAAAACTGCTTCTTTTTTAACATTTTTTGCTTCTGTTAAAGCATCTTCTAAAATTTTTGCAGCAGTAGCCTTTGCTTTTTTTAGTTTTGTGTCAACAACAACTTTCATTAGAATTGCCCCAACCGCCAAACCTACAGTTAAGCCAATTCCAAGCCAAGCCATTATATAGCCAGCACCAATTGTAAAAATAGAAGCAAGTGTATTAACAAACATAATACCACCCCTATTTTTTAAATTTATATATAAAAACATAATTTTGTTAAATTCTATATATATAGAAATATATTAACTATAAAAACAAAAAAAGTCAATTAAAATAATCAACTTTTTTGTTATATAATAATTATTAATTTGTTATTTTATATTTTCTAATTATAAATTAAATTTCAACAATTTCTAAACTATCAAGTGCTTGTTTTATTAAAGCGTCTAAATCTAGTTTGTCTTCTTCTTGTTTTACTCTATCAAGTTTAGGTTTAATTATTGGATTTTTTGGAAGAAATACTGTACAACAATCTTCATAAGGCAAAATTGAAGTTTCGTAAGTGTTAATTTTGTTTGCAATTTCAATTGTTTCGTATTTATCAAAAGCGATTAATGGTCTTAAAACTGGCGTTAAGTGTAAAACCGAATTTGTGCTTGTAATACTCTCTATTGTTTGACTGGCAACCTGTCCAAGGCTTTCACCTGTGATTATTGCTTTATAGTCGTATCTAACACATAATTCTTCCGCAATTCTCATCATAATTCTACGCATTAAAGTAATCATATAATCGCCGTCACAATGTTTGTGAATTTCTTCTTGTATTTTTGTAAAACTTACAATAAAAAGACGTTTCGTGTGAGTGTAAGGTTTTATTAATGAAGCAAGTTTTATAACTTTGTTTTTCGCATTTTCACTGGTGTAAGGAAAACTATGAAAATGTAAGCCATCTACAATCATTCCTCTTTGAGCAATTTTATATCCTGCAACAGGACTGTCTAGTCCGCCAGATAAAAGTAACAAACCTTTTCCAGCACTTCCAACAGGCATACCATTTAAGCCTTTTATTACACCCACAAAAATATAGGTTTTGTTGTTTTCCCTTATATCTACAGAAACTTCGGTTTTGAAAGTGTGAAGGTCAACAGTTAAGTTCTCGTTGTTATCTAAAATAATTCCGCCAAGAATTTTTGAAAACTCGGTTGAATTTATTGGGAATTTTTTATCCGCTCTGTTTACGCTAACACGAAATGAAGTATTAGATAATTTTAAATTTTTAAAATAATTTTCAATATTTTCTACGCTGGTGTCAATTTCGTCTGCAACGCTTAAAGAATATATACCAAAAACAGTTTGTAAAGATTTAATAATATCATCTAACATTTCATTATCAAAATTTGAAATTACATATCTTGTATGAACAAAACTAACATCAACATTAAATTCTTTTAAAGCTGATTTAATATTATTTAAAAGCAGTTTTTCAAAAAAATGTTTATTATTCCCTTTTAAATGGATTTCTGAATATCTAACAAGTATAACTTTTTTCATTATAGATTCTCCTTTAACTTTGATATACAAGATTTTAACTCTTCTATAAAAGTTTCAATTTCTTCTTTTGTGGTGTTTTTGCTTAACGAAATTCTTATATTTCCTAAAATTTCTGATTTAGTTTTTTTAAGAGCCTGCAAAACACGATTGCCACTTTTCTTTGCCGAGCAAGCACTTCCAAGCCCAACATAAATCTCTGCTTTACTTAACATATTTTGGATAGTTTCGGCGTTAAGTCCTAAAACAGATATGCTGAAAATATAAGGTGAACAATAACAACTAGGTTTATTTTCTGAACTTACATTTTTAAAAACTTCGGGCGAATTAATTTCGACATCGCTAATTTTTGAAATTTCGCTTCTTAAAATTTTGTTTAGTTTTAAAACCTTTTCAAAATTTTCATTTAGATTTTTTTCAGCGTTTTTAATAGCATCAAAAAAACTAAATATCATAGGAGCGTTTGTTGTTCCGCTTATTATATCAAATTCTTGTCCACCACCTAAAATTAGAGTTTTTAAAGATTTTAAATTTTTACAATAAAATCCAGCAATACCTTTTAATCCATAAATCTTATGGCTTGAAATTGTGTAAAAATCAAGATTTTTAACGCTTGTTTCAATTTTCCCAAATGCTTGAACGCCATCACTATGCACCAACGTCTTTGGGTTTATTTCTTTAATTTTTTTAGCAAGTTCATTAACATTATTAACAACGCCTGTTTCGTTTGAAACATTAATTAATGAAACAAATTTAGTATTTTCGTTAATCATTGATAAAAGTTGCTTTTCGTCAATTTCCCCGCTTGGAAGTGAATCTACAAACTTAACTTTTCTTCCACTTAAAAATAATTTATTTGCTATGTTATAAACGCTTGGGTGTTCTAAACTTGAAAAAATATATTCTTCATTTTTGTTGTTTGAAACAACCGAGTTTAAAATAGTATTATTCGCAATAGTGCTTGAAGGCGTAAAAATAAAGGTGCCAGGAACTTCACCATTTAATAACTTTACAATGTCATTTCTTATCTCATCAATTTTTTTTGATATAGAAATACTAGGAGAATAATTTGCTCCTGGATTAAAATAATATTTTTGGTATTCAACAAATTTGTTTACAATTTCTTCATCTGGTTTTGTTGTTGAAGCGTTGTCTAAAAAAATCATAGTTTTATTATATCACATTTTTCAATAAAAACAATAATTTTTATGTCTAAAATAAATTTAATAAATAGTTAAAACTAAAAATTTAATTTAAGGGACCAAATCTAATAAGTTATCAAGTTTGTTTGAGTTTAAATACACTTGTGGGACTTTTCCTACAATTACACTTTCACAAATTAAAATGCTTGTTGCGGTTTTAACGGTGTTGTTTTTAAGCGGTAAAATAATATTAACAGAAGTGTCAACAGTTACATAAAGTTTGTGAATTGTTTGGTTTATTCCGCTTGACAAAAACTCACTTTGAAAGTTACACGCAACATCTCCAACAGGAATTAATTTTACATTAACAGCGGGGCCTCTTCCATTTAAAAGCGTTATACCACTGAAAGTTCCAATAGGAATGTTGATGCCGTCTGCACCAATCTTTTCAAGTTTAATTTGACTTGCTTTAATTAAATCTTTTGTAAGCATATTTATTTGAATAGAATTTGCTTGAATTAAAATTATATTTCCTTCATTATCGGTTGTAATATTTACTAAATTGTCATAGATGTTTTTATTTGTTACAAGTTCGCTCACCGCATTGTTTACCGCTTTAATTGACAGTGCTTTAACCTTACTTTCGCTGTACGAAAAAACAACATTGTTAATGTTTGTCCCAAAAAATATAATAAAAAAGTTTAAACAAATTACAACTAAAATTAAAATTGCAATTTTTTTTCGTTTTTTCTTTTTATCAACAACCTTTTGACATTTCTTTTTTCTACACATTTTCATTAATTATTATATAAATCACTCTTTTAAAAAATAACAAAAAAATAATGATTAATGAATAAAAATAAAAAGGAAGAATGTTTTCTCCCTTTTAATTTTATTATAACATTAAAAATATTTTTAAGTAAAATTTATATTCTCTAAAATAATTTTGTTGTTTTCCACTTTTAATAAACCAATTTATTAACAGCGGAATAAAATATCTGAATTATTTTCGTGGTTTTATTAACATTTTGAAAAAGTGTTTGCCTTTAAATTTTTAAAACACTTGTTCAATTTCTTGAATATTGCTTACATTATTAAATGAATCGTTCCAGATTTGCCTATTTGTATGATTTGTTTTGTCTGGATTAATGCAAATTGTTTTACAGCCCGTAAGGTAAACCCATTCGTCATTATCTCCATTTCCAATAAAGATAAATTCGCTTGGTTTAGAATTTGTTACTTTCAGCAAATTATTTATGTAATCGGCTTTTCCTTTAAAATCAAAATCGGTTGCTTTTAATTTAACCAATTTGTCGTTAGCATCAAAAATTGCTTCGTTAGATTCAATATTTGTAAAATATTTTTTTAAATCTCCTAAAACATATTCTATTGATTGTTTTAAACAGCCACTTACAATGTGAAGAGAAAAACCTTTGTTGTAAAGATTTTTTATAAGTTCGTCCGCCCCATCAATAAGTTTAATTTTGCTTGAAACATCGTTAAGGGTTTGTTTTGTCATGCCTTTTTTCTTAAACGCAACACAAGTTAAGTTAAACCATTGGTTTCTAGTGATAGTCTTTTTAATACAATGCTCTACATAAAGTTTACTATAAATTGATGTTTTATCTGTTTTATATCCTAAACTTTCCCACAAAAGTTTCCAAATGTTTTGATTTTTTTGGGTCAAAGTTCCGTCAAAATCGAAAATTACTGTTTTCATGTAAATAATTATATCAATTTAAAATTTAATGTCAATACTAAAATTTAATTACTTTTAACTTTAAACTTGAAAAAACTAATTAAATGAGTTTTTATATTTTTATATAACGAAGCATTTTTCATTTTATTTTTCTGTTTTGATTTTAGATTAAAGCATAACCCATTAAAAATACTAAAAATAACTTTTGCATAGATAAAATATTAAATTATTTTTTGGTATGTTTTCAAAAGAAAAAAAGCAAACAAAAAATGTTCGCCTTTATAATATTAGTTACAAACTTATAACTTAATTTTAATTGCTTTNNTTTAAATACTATGCATAATACTGTGCAAATTACTATGCATCTAATAAATTTATGATTTTTTTGTATGACTGTTAAAAATTAAAGCAAAGATAAAACTGAAAAATACTGCCGCCCCTATGCCTGTTGCAGTTGAAGCAAGTCCGCCCGTAAAAATGCCCATAATTCCGTTTGAAGTAACCGAATTAATAACCCCTTTTGCAAGCGTTCTACCAAAGCCAACAATAGGAACTG
>DLSG01000032.1:0-162 GCA_002501285.1 Christensenella sp. UBA7868
TCTACAAGAACACGAATACAAGATACCTAAGTTAAGGAACATTAAAGATTGTGCGAGAGAGTGGAACAAACACCGAAAGACAGGCGACCGTTTTATACACGCCGATGAAATACGTGATTTTTTGAAAACGGACACGACGGTATTTAAGTATAAGTTCGGCAA
>DLSG01000032.1:299-3123 GCA_002501285.1 Christensenella sp. UBA7868
CACTCCACGAAAAAAGTGACTGACGGCTGGCCTGCCTGATTGGAGTCGAACCAACGGCGTTCCGCTTAGGAGTTTTGAAAAATTCTCAAAATCCTATTAAAATAAGCGATTTCCGCACGTTTTTAGCCATTTTAGGCAATATTTTTCGTCTAAAACCGCTAATTTTGTTCGTTTTTTCGGTAAATTTTAGATTTCAAAATAATTTTCAAACTAAAATAATACCAAAAACAATACCAGTTTTCCGAGCTCTTTTCAGAAAAATTAATGCGAGATTTTGCTCTATTTCCGTTTGTTATGATATCAAGTCATAAATGATTTATCAAGCAAAAATCTTTCATTTGCAACACAACAATTCCTGTCTTTATAATTAAAAGATTTTCTTTTCTATTATTTGGGGAATAACAGATATTGCTTCTTCATATGGAATATTATCGTATACCAATATAGAGGTATTTTCTTTATAATCAATTCGATAGTATTCTTTATCAAGTATCTCTTGAAGAAGTTCGTTAATCGTTTTTGATGATGTTGCTGATTCGCAAAACGGACTATTTATTCTTGCGACTCTTGTTTCTTTTGCCAACTCTTTTATTTTATCAAAATCCGACAACAAAGGATAGAGTTTATAAATATCATATAGATGTCTCGATCTTTCTTTTGTTTTCCCTTCCAAATAGTAGTCGCACAAAGCAAACACTTTATCAACAAACGTTCTGTCGATAGACTGGGTATTTACAGGGTACGGCAAAAGTTCATAGGTATTGATAAATTCATCTAACCCCGTTTCGTTTAGATAATCGTAGATTATACTTGTAGCCAATTTTTGCTCATACGGAAAGGAACGAATTGAAAAAATCGTGTCTATTTCTATATCGGGTTTTAGCCCGTCAATCATAAACAAGCCCGAATACTCTATCTTGTAATGGTTGAACTCCATTCTACTTTTTATGTCATCAATATTCGATATAGAGAATCCCAACTTTTCGCATGCATTTACAATCGCCGTTTTTACGCTCTTGCGATTACCTTGCGACAAATGATTTTCATCCAAAGTAATATCGATGTCCTCAGAAAATCTTTTTATTACTTTATGGCATTTAGACAAAGACGTTCCGCCTTTGAATATCATAGACGGCAGCGTTTGACTCAATTCTTTGAGTAATAATGAAACATAATAGTCTTTCTCTATAATTCCCGATTCAATTCCGCTCCTTTGAGCAACTTGAAAAATCGTTTGTTCAAATAGGTTTTTGTCAGTATGCAAAAGCATTTTGCACCTCGCTACTCATAAAATTTTTTATAGCTCTCGCAGGAACGAATTCTGCGTATTTCATAATACCTTGAATTGATATATTGTTCTTTTTCATATAATCAACGATTTTTTGTGTTGCTTGTACATCAATAGAACGAGCATCCGCAAGGTTGAACAATTCCAAAAGCATCATCTCTTTGTAGTTTGCGCTATTTATTGTAGTGCGCGCCCTTTTGACTATAATCGTTTGATTGTTTATCGTTACACGTCTTGATTTTGTGGCTTCGTTGTTTGTAAAAACTTCAATAACGTTCGGCATTTGAGTCGTTATGCCGAAACTATTAAGCAATGATATACCGGTATAAAAACCGTACACTTTGCCGTTATTTGAAATATATTTCTTCTCAATTATCTTTCGAGGATTTAGCAAAGACTTTCCAAACGGAGTTGTTGTAGGAACATAATAACAATCGTATCCAGCTTTAGCCAAAAGGCCGCTATTCATAGCGGCATCAATAAGTTGATATACACGTCCTCTTGTATATCCGGAGCAAACATTAGCTATATCTTCAAAAAAGATAGGAGTGTTTTCTCCATATTGAGTTTTTAAGCAATTAACAAGTTCCATATTTCCTCACTATATTATATTCCGTTTGCTCTTAAATTATACAGTTTTATACCTTATTTGTCAACAACTGTTCGGCTATTTTTTGATTTTTAGGTGGAGCAATTTCAAAGATAAACAAACTTATGGATAGTGATTCTTATGTTTTACAGATAATACGCAGTTTTGCTTTTATCGAATTTTAAGACAATTCATCAAACTTCTCGACGAATTACCCGATGATTTGATATATCGACGCGTTACGTTGAAATTTATGGTCTTAACGGGCGTGCGAACAGCCGAATTGCATGGTTTAAGGTGGGCGGACTTTGATTTTGACAAGAGAATTGTCCACATTAGACGTAATAGACTTGCGACCGAGGGCTTTGGTGTCTATGAAAAAGATCCGAAATCACGAACGTCGAAACGAGATATACCGCTTCCGGCTGAACTGATGGACGACCTTAAAAAGTATATGGATTGGTTCAGGCTTGCCGATGATGAATTTGACAATAAATTAGACGAATACTACTTTTCCGTCAATATATTGAGAGAGCCTGAAGGAGTATCCAGCACGGCACAATGGCTTGCTAAATTTGAGGCAAAGCACGGTCTTAAAAAGGTTTCGCCACACGGATTGAGGCATACATATTGCAGTATTCTTTTGTCCCAAAATGTGCCTATTCAGACGGTCAGCAAATATCTCGGACATAGCGATTCGACTATAACTCTTGAAGTTTACAGTCACTTTATCCCAGACACACAAGAGCGAGTCACCGATGCGTTGAGCAATTTGTTTAACGACTAAGCGACTCGCTTAGATTTTATAAGGAGAAAACGATAATGTATTTACCACGATTAAGAAGAATTGCAGACGTATTGAACGAAGTAAAACAAGTCGATCCAGACACTTGTCTTACTCGTAATATGTTGATTGAACTAATGAAACAAGGCGTAATAACGCCACT
>DLSG01000032.1:3178-3658 GCA_002501285.1 Christensenella sp. UBA7868
AAGTAAAATGAAATATCTAACGTCAGGTGACATTCACAGAATGTTTAAGCAAGAAGATGAAGGCACAATCATAAGGCGTAATAATGTTCGCCGAATTGCTCTCGAAAACGGGATTAAGCATACGCTTACACAAAACATAATCTTGATTGACTCAAAGGATTTTTTTACCAAAGTGAACCCGTATAATCTACAAGAACACGAATACAAAATACCTAAGTTAAGGAACATTAAAGATTGTGCGAGAGAGTGGAATAACCACCGAAAGACAGGCGACCGTTTTATACACGCCGATGAAATACGCGATTTTTTGAAAGCAGATACGACGGTGTTTAAGTATAAGTTCGGCAATAAGTGGATTGTGAACTATGACCAACTCTTGCCACACCTCAAGAAAATCAATCGTCGCGAAAGCAAAATGTGGAAAAAATATATGCAGTGTTTAGGCATAAAAAAGTCAGTCACTCCACGAAAAAAGTGACT
>DLSG01000106.1 GCA_002501285.1 Christensenella sp. UBA7868
CTCTACCAACTGAGCCATATCAGCATTTTAGCAAAAAGTGATAAACTTTTTGCTTTTATATTATTTAATTTTGCATTTTTTGATGTTAATAAACACCTTTAATTTATATTTATTTTAAATTTTTAAAAATTTTAAACTCTTGAAATTTTTAGTTTTATATCTTCATCATTAACTTTGAATGTTGTTTCGTATTCTGGACTAATTAAAACTTTACTTTCTTTGCATAAAGTTTCTTCCATAATTTTTGAAAGAAATTTATCAATAACTTTTTGCATTTCTGCGTTTGTTGATGTTAAATCTAACACAATTCTATCTTCAATTTTAAATCCAGCCTCTTTTCTTGCAACTTGAATTTGACGAGTGATTTCACGATAGTATCCTTCATCAATCAAATCGTCAGTAAGAGTAATATCTAACGCTACGATATTATTGTTTTCAACAACCAAAGCAAATTCTTTTTTAGGAATAAATTTTAATGTAAATATTTCCGCTGGTTGTTTTTCTAAATTATCAATAGTAACAAAGCCTGTATCTTCAAACTCTTTAATATATTTTTGCATTTGTTCTTCGCTAGCGTTTTTAAGAGCATTTTGATATATTGGCACATCTTTGCCTAAAACTTTTCCCGCTAGTTTAAAGTTTAATAAAAGTTCTTTACTATTAAATTTATCGTCAGATTCTTCAAATTCAATCTCTTTAATATTAAGTTCTTCTTTAACAATATCACTTAATGCTTCAACCGCTTTTTTATAATCATCAGAAACTTTTAAGAACATAGTTTTTAATGGTTGTTTAACTTTAATTTTNNATGTTCATTACGAAGTTTTTGTGCTAGATAAATTATTTCTCTTGATTTTTCAATTTCTTCCACAAGTGTAGAAAACCCGAAACTAGGAATAGGTTCTAAACTTGATAAATGTACGCTTTTAACTTCATCTTGTTCCATACTGCAAACAAGATTTCCCCAAATATAATCGGTTATAAAAGGAATTATTGGTGCCATAACTTTTATTATGTTTTTAATTGCAAAATATAAAACATAATATGCGTTAATATCACTATCCCAAAATCTTTTTCTATTACTACGAATATAGAAATTAGAAATATCGTCAACCAATTTTTCAAAATCTTTAACAATCAAATACGCTTTGTTTTCTGCATAATTTTTATCTGATTTATTTACAAAATCTGCAATTTTTTCTAATAGCCATTTGTCTGACATTTCTAATTTATTAACGTCAAGATTATATTTATCAAGTTTTGGATTATCAATAACAGCATAAGTGTTAAAGAATACATAAATATTCCAAAATGCTAAAAGTTGTTTTTTAGCATCATCTAATAAATTAGTGCCAAAACGCATATCAAAAACAGGATTTGCACTAGCATACAAATATCTTATTGCTTCTGCACCAACTTCATCAGCCACTTTATCGGCATCTAAACTATTTCCACCACTCTTATGAAATTCATTTCCGTTTTCATCTTTTACATATTGATAAGTAACTATCTTTTTATAAGGTGCTTTACCTGTTAAAATTACGCTCATAACCAAAAGCGAATAGAACCAAAGCTTAATTTGTTCTATCATTTCACAAACATAATCGCTTGGGAAATTATTGTTAAAATATTCTTTATCAGTAAAATATTTTTTAGTAGAAAATGGAGTTATTCCCGCATCAAGCCAACAATCGCCAACTTCAGGAATACGTGTTAATTCTTCTCCGCAATCGCATTTAATTTTGATTTCATCAATATATGGTCTGTGAAGATGTAGAATTTTGTCAACCTTTTCAGGTTCTACTGCTCGTTGTTTTAATTCTTCCAAACTTCCAATAACATGAACTTTACCACATTTTTCGCAAGTGTAAATAGGAAGTGGCAAACCATAAAAACGTGAACGAGATATATTCCAATCTCCCATATTATTTAACCAATCTTGCATTCGTTTTTTTGCATATTCAGGTTGAAATTCAACGCTATCAATTGCCTTTAAAAGTTTAGGACGAACTTCGTCCATTTTAATATACCATGTTGAAATAAGTTTATAAACTAAATCTGTTTTACATCTCCAACAATGAGGATAACTGTGTTTATATTTATGACTATATAATAATTTATTATCACTTTTTAATCTATTTACAACATCTTCTACAACATCAGTTGTTTTTTTGCCCGCAATAAAGCCACATTCATCAAGCATAACACCTTGTTCGTTTATTGGACAAATTTGAGGCATATCATATTGAAGCCCAAGTTCAAAGTCTTCTTGACCACAACCTGGAGCAATATGAACAACACACGCACCCTCTCCCGCTTCAACTTGATCCCAAGGGTAAATTTTATGAACAAATTGTTGACTTGCGAGTTCTGGGAACATTGTTTCATATTCAAGACCCACAAGAGCGGAGCCTTTAAACTCTTCCAAAATTTTGTATTCACCATTTTTTAAAATATTCAAACTATCTTTTCCAAAAACAAGTTTTTCTCCATTATACTCAACCTTAACATAATCAAGTTCTGGATTTACCGCTAGCGCTACATTAGCACACAAAGTCCAAGGAGTTGTTGTCCACCCAACCATTTTAAAATCTTTATTTTTTACTGGAACTTTAAAGAAAATTGCTGTGTGTGTTACTTCGCTATAACTTCCAGATAATTCATGTTCTGAAATACTTGTCCCACATCTTGGGCACCAAACCATTGGTCTATTTTTCTTAACAAGCCAACCATTATTGTCACAAACTTTTAAAAAATGCCAAATAGATGTAATATTTTCGTCTGTATTTGTAAAATATGAATGGTCCCAATCCATAAATTGACCCATACGAATGCTTTGGTTTGTAATTTCCCCAGCAAAATAGTTTACTCTTTCCATACATTTTTCAGTAAACTTATCCATACCATATTTTAAAATTTCAGGTTTGCCATTAAGACCAAGTTCTTTTTCAACATTAACTTCAACCCACATTCCTTGTGCATCAAAGCCATTTTGAAATTGTTGGCTTTCACCTTTCATAGCATGATATTTTATAGTAATATCTTTTAAAACTCTTCCCCAAAAATGGTGAACCCCAGCACGATTATTTGCCGTCATTGGTCCATCTAAAAATCGAAATCTTTTTTTACTATTTTTATTTTTTTCAACAATCTGATTAAATAAATTTTCATTTTTCCATTTATCTAACATTTGATGCTCTACATCAACAAAATTCAATTTAGCGTCTTCTTTCTTCATACTGTCCCCTACAAATTTAATAATAAAATTATATTAAATAATTTGTTTTATGTCAAATCTTTTTTATTTTTAGATTAAATTATAACATGTCAGCCTATGCACAAATTACTTATCAACAACTATTTTGTATTTCAAAGTTGAAATTCCTTCTGGAATTTCATCTGTAACAAAATTATGCTGAATAACTAAACCTTCTTTATAGTTAAAATAAGCCACCGTTATAGATCCATCTGAATGTCTTGCGGTATGTTTAGAATTTGTGATTGGGATTTTTTTCAACTTACAAAAACTTATCATCTCTGGAATAACTTTCATAAAGTAATTTTTATCTTCCAATATTAATTTTTCTTTATCATTCATCTCATCTAATCTCCTTAATTATTCATGAACTTTATAAGTAAATTCTCTATGTTTTTCAGAATTTGGATTATTAATATCATTCTCTTGTATTACATAATCGTCACTAGCGTCATAAATTGCAAAGTTTTCTTGTCCACTAGCGTGTTTTGATTCAAACCCACCATAGACAATCTCTTCCCCAGGGCGATTCTCTTGCACCCACTTTTCAAGTTCTTTAATTATTTCTCCTTTGGGCATTCTTCCTGTTCTCCTTTATTCCCCTGTTTTTCTTTTAAATATATTGTATTAATATAAGTACTTCCACCTGGAATTTCATTTACAAATGTTATAGAATTTTCTTCTTCATTATAAATTATTTTAGTGTCATCGTTTATGTATTTCCCCATATCTATCCTCTATTTCTTTTTTCTTAATTTTATAACAAATTTTTGAATCTCACCATCAGGAAAAGTATTAATAAATGTCACGAAATCACCATCTTGTAAAATTTGTGTATGCTCATCTATAAATTTACCATTTTCATTAAGTCTAACATTGTCAAAATTTATTTCTCCATATTTTTTCTTTAATTCTTCAATATTCTTTTTTCCCATTCCATTTAAACTCCTTTATTTAATTATTAATATAGCATACTTTTATTATTTTTACAAAATTTAATAATAAGATTTTTTTAATTATTTTTATTATTGACAAAACGCTTTAAATTTGTTACTATAAATTAAAAGGAAGTTATTATGATTAATTTTGATTTAACGCATATTGAAGAAGATGAAGAAAGCGAAGCAATTTCTGCTGAAATTTCTAAACTAAAAGCACAAGGGCTTACAAATAATATAGATTTTGAAAAAGCAGAACTTGAAAGACTTGAACTTGAAAGCAAACTTCAAGATGAAACTATTGAAACTGAAAACAACACTGAAACTAATAATCAAAGTAGAAAACAAGAAGATAATAAATTAAATAGCGAAAAATTATCAGATGATGAAACTTTAAGTTTTTAGTAAATTACTTAAATTTTGATATAAAATACCTTATAAACTAATAAAATTCAAACAAATTTTAATTACAATATTAGTTTGTATGGTATTTTTCAACTATCAACAAATTTAGAAAATTTTGAATATTAGGGAGATTTTTATATGACATTTTTAGAGATGAAAGAAAAAGCCAAAAATTTATTTAACGAACGATACATTTCCCCATTTATGGAAATTGCGGGCGTAACTTGTGTGTTAGAAACAAAAAGTGGAAATATTTATGAGGGAGTAAATATAGATGCCGATTGCGGAATTGGAATGTGTGCGGAAAGAAATGCTGCAAGCACAATGCTGACACATGGTGAAAGCGAAATTGTAAAACTTTTATGTTATAAAGACGGAAAATTAATTCTTCCATGCGGAGTTTGTAGAGAATTTTTAATGCAACTAAACCAAAACAATAGAAATATGCAAATTGTTTTAGACGCGGAAAATGAAAAGTTTATTACACTATCAAGCCTTATGCCTTCTTGGTGGGGTGAAAATAAATATGAAAATGGTATTACAAAAAAGAAATGGTAAAAAATTTTTAAATAATACTATTTTGTTATAAATTTTAATAAATTAAATTAAATTAAATTTTCAAATAGAAAGATTTAAAAAATGAATTTATTTAATAAAAAAACGGACATTTTAAAATGTTCGTTTTTTTAATTAAAGTTCATAATCGTCATCATGAACGTTTTGAAATTCTATAGAATATGATTTCTCACCTATTGAATCTTCATACTTAAACCCAAATTCAGGAAACACGCTTTCATAAAGTTCTTTTTCAATTTCAAAACTTTTGTTATACTTGTCAGTCATAATTGGGCAATCAGTATCTTCTGGAAATCTACCAATTTGACGAAATCTTGTTTTAACTTTCTTTTCAAATTTTTCCATATCACTTTTAGTTATAAAGCATGGCATATTATGTTTCATAATTATGCTACGATAATATAAATCTGCTAAATTCCAACCAACATTGTGTAAAAACATTAGATTTATATAAATATCATTAGCATTTTCATAAGTTAAATGTTGTTGAATTTCGCTGTCAAGTTCTTTAAAACTTAAAATTTCACCTTTTTCCGTAACACAATCTTCTGAAGCTTTCAACAAAAGTTTAAAGTCAAAATCGTAATATTTATATCTTTGAATATATTTATTTATCAAA
Source organism: Christensenella sp. UBA7868 (assembly GCA_002501285.1). Classification (GTDB taxonomy): domain Bacteria; phylum Bacillota; class Clostridia; order Christensenellales; family UBA1242; genus UBA7868. The sequence goes on from DLSG01000106.1 coordinate 5,795, forward strand.
GCACGATTCTTTTTTATTTTAACATCATAATCTTTTGGCTTAATTTTTCTCAAATTTTCATTGTTAATTAAAAGTGATTGAATTTTTGCTTTGCAATAATCCATATATCTTTCGCTATCTAAATATGCTTTTAAAGTAACATATCTTCTTGCTTTAAGAACTTTTTCTAGTTTCTTACCTTCATCGTCATACATTCTAGTAATAAACAAAATTTTATAATTCAAATCCATTATTTTTGCAAGAATTTTTTCTTTATAAACTGGATTATCAAACTTTGTAAAATATTTATTATCAGTCATAACTAATTCTTTAAACTTATTCATAAATTTTTCCTTTATCAAAACTTTTTTTATAATTGGCAGTCATAATTTCGCAATCGGTATCAGAAGAATATCTTTCAAAATTACGATTTCTCTCTTTAATTTTTGTTTCTAATTCTTTCATATCATTTCTAGTCATAAAACATGGCATATTATGTCTCATGGTTATACTACGATAATATAAATTTTCTAAATTTTCTCCAGGATTTTTTACATATAAAAAATTTCTTTTAATATCAAAAGCATTTTCATAAGTTAAATGCTTCTGAATTTTAGCATCAAGTTCCCTAAAAACAACAATATGCCCTTCTTCTGTAATACAATCATCTGATGCCTTTAACAAAAGTTGAAAATCATGCTTGAAATATTTATATTTTTGAAAATATTTATTTATCAAAATTTGATTATGTTCTATTTTTTGTTCATAATTTTGTGGTTTAGTTTCATTTAAACTTTCATTATCCAATAAAAGTGCTTTTATTTTTGCCTTGCAATATTTTACATATCTTTCGCTTTCCATATAAGAAGTTAAAATGACATCATTTTTTTCTTCTAAAACTTCTCCCAAATCTAAATTTGCATATTCATCGTCATTCCAACCTGTAATACGCAAAATCAAAAAATTCAAATCCATTATTTTTGCAAGAATTTTTTCTTTATAAATAGGGTCGTCAAACTTTGTAAAATATTTTTTTTCTTCCATAATTTAATCTCCTATTAATATTTTATCATAAACTTTTTTACATTTCAAGATGCAAATTAAAAAAACACTACTACAATAGTGTTTTTTAATTAAAATAATTTTTTTGAATTTTGCAATATTTATAACGTTTGTTAATATTTTTAACTTTTTGAATAAACAAAATAAGAAATATTAGTTTTCTTCAACCGCTTTTTTAATTGAAAGTGAAATACGTTTCTTTTCTTTATCCACGCCAATAACTTTTACGTTAACGATGTCACCAACAGTTAATTCTTCGCTTGGGTGTTTTATATACCTATCACAGATTTCACTTATATGAACAAGTCCGTCTTGATGCACGCCAATATCAACAAAAGCACCAAAATCAACAACATTTCTAACTGTTCCTTTCAAAATCATGCCCTCTTGCAAGTCCTCTAAACTTAACAAGTCACTTCGAAGTTCAGGTTTTGGCAAACTATCACGAATATCTCTTCCAGGTTTAATAATTTCTAAAATAATGTCTTGAAGTGTAGGAACACCAATTTCACATTCTTTTGCGGCTTTTTCTATTCCATAATCATTAACAAGACCTGGCAAATTAGAAATATTTCCATTTTTAATATCTTCACTTGATAAATTAAATAATTTTAATAATTTATTAGCGTTTTCATAACTCTCTGGGTGAACTGCTGTGTTATCTAAAATATTTTCACCATTAACAATACGCAAGAAACCTGCACATTGTTCAAAAGCCTTGCTTCCAAGTTTTGCGACATTTAAAAGTTGATTTCTATTTAAAAACGCCCCATTTTTTTCTCGGTAAGTAACAATATTTTTAGCAACGCTTGAATTTAATCCACTGACAAAACTTAAAAGTCTTGGGCTTGCAGTGTTTAAGTCAACGCCAACATTATTAACACAATCTTCAACAACGCCATCTAAAACTTCTGTAAGCCTTTTTTGAGGCATATCATGTTGATATTGCCCAACACCAATAGATTTTACATCAATTTTAATAAGTTCGCTTAATGGGTCTTGAAGTCTTCTTGCAATTGAAACCGCACTTCTCAAACTTACATCATAATCAGGAAATTCTTCCGCCCCAAGTTTACTTGCACTATACACACTAGCACCTGCTTCGGATACCACCATATAACTTACTGGAACCGTTAATTTTTTAATTAAATTTGCAACAAAAATTTCACATTCTTTGCTAGCGGTTCCATTGCCAATAGAAATTACACTAATTCCGTGTTTTTTAATAAGCATTGCAATAATTTTTTCTGCTTTTTCAACTTCATTATGTGGTGGAGTTGGATAAATTACGCCAGTGTCAAGCACTGTGCCGTTTTCATCAATAACAGCAAGTTTACAACCTGTTCTGTAAGCTGGATCTAGCCCTAAAATAACTTTGTGTTTTAGTGGTGGTTGCATTAAAAGAGGTTTTAAGTTTACTTCAAACATTTTAATTGCACCTTCTGATGCATTATCAAACATTTCGTTTCTAATATCACGCTCTAAACTTGGAAGAATTAACCTGTTGAAACTATCTTCAACTGTAAGTTCCAATTTTTCTTTATAAATACTTTCTTTAATTTTAAAATGTTTTTTAATTAATTCTAAACATTTTTCAGTGTTTACTTCAAGACTTGCTTTCAAGCAATCTTCTTTTTCGCCACGATTAATAGCCAAAATTCTATGTCCGGGCATTTTGCAAACTTGTTCTTTATAATTATCGTACATTAAATATGTGTTTACTTTTTCGTTTGGCTTTAAAGTTGTTACAATAAAAGCAGATTTAAACAAAAATTCTCTTAATTCTTTTCTTGTGTCCGCATCATCACTTATGCTTTCAGCAATAATATCCAAAGCGCCTTGCAAAGCCTCTTCTGGCGAATTTACACCTTTTTCTTCATTTACATATTCTTTTGCAATATCTAGTACATCACCAGTAATTTCTTTTTGTTTAACAATTTTATCTGCCAATGGTTGAAGGCCTTTGCTTACTGCAATAGTTGCTCTTGTTTGTCGTTTTGGCCTAAAAGGTCTGTAAATATCTTCAAGTTCAGTTTGAGTTGTGCTTGCTTTAATTTTTTCTTCAAGGTCTGGCGTTAATTTTTCTTGATCGGAAATTAATTTTATAATTTCTTCTTTTCTTTTCTCCAAATTTCTTAAATAAGTTAATCTGTCGCTAAACGCCCTAATTGTTTGGTCATCTAATGTCCCATGCATTTCCTTTCTGTATCTTGCAATAAAAGGAACAGTACAACCTTCATCTAAAAGGTTAACTAGGTTTTGACTATATTCATGTTTAAGGTCAAATTCTTCACTTAATTTAGTTACTAAATCCATTATTTCCCCCATCATTTATAAATAAAACACCAATAGTATTAGCCCCACAGTGGCTTGTAATTGTAGCCCCCGCTTGTGTAACTAAAATTTCTTTAAAATGCGAATTTTCTTTAACTGTTGTTTTAACAAGTTCTAACACATCATCTTCAATTGTCGAATAAGTTATAAAACATCTTGTTAAATCTGGGTTGTTAAACTTTTCAAGAACATCTTTAACATAGCTTTCAACAACTTTAATATATGGTCCACGATATTTTTTGCTCATGCCCATTTTTCCGTTTTTAACTTCAATAGAAGGTTTAATATTAAATAAATTTGCCCCCAAAAGTTGAAGCGAACTACATCTACCACCTTTATGTAAGAATGTTAGTTTATTAATAACAAATGATGCTTGAACATAAGGTATTCTTGCTTCAACCTTAGAACAAATATTTTCAAAGCTCTCGCCCGCATTTTTTAAATCTACACAATAAAGCATCAAAAGCCCAACACCTGTTGATAAACTTCTTGAATCTATAATTTTAACCTTTCCATTAAATTCTTCAGCGGCGTGTTTAGCGTTTTCGCACGAACAACTCATTTCGCTTGATAGTGAGAAATGAATAATTCTATCGTCATCATTTTTTAAGTTTGCTTTAAAAAATTCTTTGTAATTTTCAACAGAAACAGCACTTGTTTTTGGAAGTGTTTTTCTTTCATTAAAGTTATCAATTATCATTTGACTTGTAATTGTAACTCCATCTAAATATTCCTTATCATTTAATAAAATATTAAATGGTAAAATTCTTATATCATTATTTTTTATAAGTTCTTTACTTAAATCATTAGAACTATCGCCTGTAATTATTATCATAATTCCTCCATGAATATTATCTTACATTAAGCCAAAAAAGTCAATAAAATAATAAACATTCAAATTATAATTGCGTTTTATTTTAAATTATTATATAATAAATTTTATACTATGGAGAAAAATTTAGACAATAAAAAACCCGAAGCGAAAAACTGTCATGCAGGTCATAGAAAACGATTATATGAAACTTTAAAAGCGTGCAATTTCGATCCCGTTCAAGAACATATTATGTTAGAATATCTTTTATTTCAAGTCTTTCCAATGTGCGATACAAATCCGATTGCTCACAAACTTATAAATAAATTTGGAAACTTTTGTAATGTTTTTGACGCAAAGTTTGAAGACTTAATTAAAGTTGAAGGTATTGGTGAAAGTGCTGCTAAAAAGATTATTTCTTACAGAAACTTTTTGGATTATTATAATAAACATAAATCAAATATAAAAATTAAACTTCAAAATCCTATCGACTTTGTAAACTATTTTGGAAAATATATAAAATCAGAGTCAACTGAAAATTTGATTGTAATAATTTTAAACGACAGATTTGAACTTAATGAATATCAAATTTTTAAAGGAAATAAAGACAGCACAGTTAATTTTGATGCAAGAGAAATTTATGAAATGGCAAGAAGAACTGGAAGTTCGTTTATTGTTTTAATGCACAACCACCCAACTGGTGATCCAAGACCATCAAATGCTGATATTGTAAACACAAGAATTTTATATGAAAGACTAATGAGTTTTAGAGTTGAAATTTCCGACCATATAATTGTTAGTCAAAATGCATATTTTAGTTTTGATAGAAATCATGTTCTTGATGAAGTTAGAGAATTCTGTGGCAGAATATCTGCTCCGCCAACAGATAATAATTAATAAAAAAAATACAAAATAATACAAAAATAGTTGGAAATAAAAACGATTTTTGGTAAAATATTAATATAAAACTAAATGGAGGTTCTTATGAACAAAACAGAATTTATTGCTGAAATTGCAGCAAAAGCAGACCTTACAAAAAAGCAAGCAGAAACAGCTTATGATGCTATGCTTGAAACAATTGTAGAGGCACTTAAAAAAGGGGATAAAGTTCAACTTGTTGGTTTTGGTAGCTTTGAACTTAAAGAAAAACCAGCAAGAGAAGGCGTTAATCCTGCTACTGGCGAAAAAGTTAAAATCGCTGCTTCTAAAAACCCAACATTCAAAATGGGAAAAGCTTTTAAAGAACTATTTAATTAATTTAATTAGTATAAAAAATCCATGATTTTCATGGATTTTTTTTATTTTCTTATTTTTATTTTAATTAATATATTATATATTTTATTTATTATTTTAATCTAGCAAAATTAATTTTAACCTAGTTTTGATTTATATTTTGATTGTTATTTTCATTTTCAATAAGATTTTGTTGTTCAATATTAACATCACTTACAACTTGATTTTCTTCTTTAACAAATGTAGGAGTCAATTCTTTAAAAGGTTTCTTTTTAGATTTATATCTAACTTTTTTATCAAAACCTTCCCCATAGGCTTCCACAACGTTTGTTGAGAATAAGAACGCTTTGTCATCAATGTCAAAAACAATATCTTGAAGATTTCGGGCTTCATATTTATTTACTAAACACATTAAAATATGTTTATCATTTTTAGAATAAGCACCTTTACCATTTATAATGGTAGCCCCTCGATAAAGTTTAGTAAGTATCGCTTCGGAAATTTCTTCATATTTGTCCGAAATAATATAATACGCTTTTGTGCTTTTCCCGCCATCAATAACCATATCGGTTATTTTACCAGCAAGATAAATGGCTAGCAATGTATATAAACTGCTTACCAATCCATGAGCGGCAAAGTTGATTGCTAAAACAAGAGTATCAACAATTATAATAATTTTACCAACTGTAATTTCGTTGTTATAATGATGTAAAATCATTCCAAGCATTTCTCCGCCCCCAGTAGAACCACCACCACGAACAACAAGTCCTGTTCCTAGCCCCATTAAAGCGGCACCGAAAACACTTGCCAAGAACATATCATTTAGACCAATATCAAAATTCAAATATTGCATACAAACTGAATACGCTAAAATTCCAAACAAAGAATAGAAAAAGTATTTTTTACCAAGCGCTTTAAATGCAAATCCGATTAAAACTACATTGAAAGCAAGGTACAAAATTGTTGGAGATATATAGAACCAGCCAAGTTTAACAAAAAGGTCGCTAATAACTGCAGCAAGTCCACCAAATCCACCTGGAGCAATGCTATTTGCATAGAAAAAACTATTGAAAGCAAGCCCCATTAAAGCAATGCCCACAATAATAAATAATATCTTCATAGTTTCATTAAGCCATTTATTTTTAACAATCATTTTTTTCATAATTTCACCTCGGCTATTATACAACTAAACAAAATAAATTTCAACAAAAAACCCAAAATTATTCAATTGTTTTTCATATTTTTTTCTTTTAAAAATTTTGTTTTTATATTAATAAATTTTAGTTTTTCTATTAATAAATTTTTATCATCTTTAACTCGACAAATTTCAATAAAACGAAAAAAATAACCCCTAAAAAAGAGGTTATTTAAAATAATTAATTTTGTCTGTAATTAACTTTAATTCCAGGTCCCATAGTAGAACTTAAAGTGATACTTTTTAAATAAGTTCCTTTACTTGCTGCTGGTTTTGCTTTAACGATAGCATTCATAACTGTGTTAAAGTTTTCTAAAAGTTTTTCTGTTCCAAAACTTGCTTTACCAATAATTACGTGTACAATGTTGTTTTTATCAAGTCTGTATTCAACTTTACCAGCTTTAACATCTTTAATAGCTTTTGCAACATCTGTTGTAACTGTTCCACTTTTTGGGTTTGGCATTAAGCCTTTTGGTCCTAAAATTTTAGCACATCTACCAACTAATCCCATCATATCAGGAGTAGTGATACATACATCAAAATCTAAGAAGTTTTGATTTTGAATTTTTGCAACGATTTCTTCAGCACCAACAATATCAGCACCTGCTTTTTCAGCAGCATCTGCGTGGTCACCTTTTGCAATAACTAAAACTTTTACGCTTTTACCTGTTCCGTTTGGAAGAACAACAACGCCTCTAACTTGTTGGTCAGCGTTTCTTCCATCAACACCAAGTTTAACATGAAGTTCAATTGTTTCATCAAATTTTGCTTTACTTGTTTCAAGTGCAAGTTTAACAGCTTCTTCACTTTCATAAGTTTTAGATTTATCAACAAGTTTTTGAACTTCTAAATATCTTTTACTTTGTTTCATTTTTTTCTCCTTTTGGTTTTAACGAGATTCTATCTCTCCCATAATTAATCTACGACTGTAACGCCCATGCTTCTTGCAGAGCCTGCAATCATGCTCATAGCACTTTCTAAACTACTAGCATTCAAATCTTGCATTTTTGTTTTTGCAATTTCTTCAACTTGCGCTTTTGTAATTTTGCCAACTTTATCTTTTTTACTGTTAGCACTACCTTTTTCAATTCCAGCGGCTTTAATAATTAAGTCTGCTGCTGGAGGGGTTTTTGTAACAAAAGTGAATGTTCTGTCTGTGTAGGCAGTAACAATAACTGGAATGTTAAAACCAACTTTGTCAGCGGTTCTTTCATTAAATTGTTTCAAAAATTCCATTGAATTTACGCCGTGAGGTCCAAGTGCGGAACCTACGCTTTGTCCTGGAGTTGCTTTTCCGCCAGGTAGTTGTAGTTTAATAACTGCTTTAACTTCTTTTGCCATATTTTTCCTTCTCCTTTTGGTGGTTAACGAAAACTAATTTTTGTTTTCTCCCACTGATTTATTCAAACGGCTTTGCCGATTAAATACTATTTAATTTTCTAATTTCATCAAGTTTAACATCTACATTGTTTTCTCTGTTAAACATTTCTACAATAACAGTTGCTGTAAGGTTTTCTTTGTCAATAGTTTTAATTGTTCCAATTTGACCTTTTAAAGCACCGTCTAAAAGTTCAACTTTATCGCCAATACTTAAAGTAATATCTGCTTCTGTTTTTTCTAGACGCATTCTTACAACATCTTCTTCTGGAAGTTCAAGTGGTCTTCCTTTTGGCCCAACAAAGCCAGTAATCCCTCTTGTTCCTACGATACGATGCCAAATATCATCACCATAAATCATTTTAACCAAAATATATGTTGGCATAAGTTTTCTTGAAACAATAACTTTTTTACCGTTTTTCTCTTCAACCGCATCTTCCATAGGAATTACAATATCAAAAACACGATTTGATAAATTATTTTTTTCAACAACTCTTTCTAAATTTTCTTGCGCAACATTTTCGTATCCCGGCATGGTGTGAAGAACATACCATTTTGCCTCTGTGTCCATTTCCATAACAAAACTCCTATTAAATTAATAACCCAAACAACCAAGCAAATAGCCTGTCTATTCCAAACAAAACTACAGTAAAAAACAACACAACGCCTAAAACAATTGCGGTTTGTTTGCAAACTTTTCCAAAACTTGGCCAAGTTACTTTTTTAAGTTCAGAAACAGTTTCCTTGGTTTTTTTGGCAAGTTTATGTTCTTTTGGTTTTTTTACTTTTGTAGAATTAGTTTCTTTTGCCATAAAATAACTCCTTATTTTGTTTCTTTGTGAATAGTATGCTTTTTGCAGAAAGGACAATATTTGCTAAGTTCAACTCTGTCAGGAGTGTTCTTTTTGTTTTTCATATTATCATAATTTCTTTGTTTACATTCTGTGCAAGCTAATGTGATTTTTTCTCTCATGTTAGCACCTCACTAAAAAATTAGCACCCATTTAGATGCTAATTTATTATAATAAACTTAAAATTATTTGTCAACAGTTTTTATAAACTTTTTCAACATTATTAAGTTTTAATCAAAATTTTTATTATTCGTGAATTTTAACAAGCCCACTATTTGTTTTAACATTAATTTTATTGTCTGTTGTTTTGTCTTGTGGGAAAGTTTGAGAGAAATGATATAATTGACTTTCATCTCTTTCGCCGTCAAATGAAGTTTTAACAAAATCACCAACACTAACATTCAATTTGTTATATTTATTTTCAACATTCAATTGATATTGTTTTGATGTGTCGTTTGTAGGAGCAGGAAGAACTAACTCAACTTCTCCGCCGTCTGTTGTAAAACTACTTTCTCCCGTAAACGCCAAGAATTTCGCATAAATTTTTGAACTATTTTGAGTTGAAGCAGAAATTTCCCCATAAACATTGTTTAAATTGATTTGCCCACTTACGGTTTTAACTTCTAAAGCCTTTTTAACGCCATCATTTTTAAAATCTACGCTTACGCTTCCACTTGTTGTTTCAATTTTCGTTCCAGTTGCACAAAGGTTTTTAACTTCCACTCTTCCGCTTTTTGTTGTAACGCTAGACAAACTATAAATATCAGTTTCATCAGTGCCAAGTCTTACAATACCTGATTCGCTTTGAATACTAACAGATGTTACACTTTTGCCTGCTTCATTTATTTGTTTAATAGTTGTTTCACCAGAGTTATTTGATGATTCAATATTTCCTAAAATTTTATTAACTCTTAAAATGCCGTTTTGACTTTCATAAATCAAGTCACCTTTAATTTCATTAATTTCAACAAAACCTGTAACAACATTTGTGTAAGTAACCGAACCATAAACAGTGTCTGTTACACGAATGTAAGGGTTATTTCCTTCAACTGTTAGATTTCCCCCAGTAAAGCCTTCGTAGCCAATCGATTTAAAAGTGAAGTTTCCACTATTTGAATTAATTTTTACATTACCAATTTTTTCGCTATTAATTTCAACACGACCAATATAGTTTGAAATAATCAAATCACTTCCGTCTTGCATATATGCGTTGTCTAAATCAAACGAACCTCTTGCAGAAGAAACTGACAATGTAATGTTGCTGGTTGATAAAACTTTTGTTTTATCATTAACACTTTTCTCAAAACTTATTTTTCCAGCAACTGTTTTTAAATTATATTCAATTCCTGTTAAAGTTTCAGGGACATAAACTGCAACTTTACTTGTGTTGTAAGAAATAATCCCTTCTGGTTCTTTTAAAACAATTGTAAGTTCTCCGCCCTTTTTGAAATTTGATAGCGATATAGAATCAAATGAAGTTGAGTCTATATAATCTTCGCTGCCAACTTTTTTAATTTGTGTGGTTACAATTCCGTTTTTAGAATAACCAGTATAATTATTTTCAATTACAACTCTCAAACTTGTGTTGTCTGGATTGCTAACAGTTTCTTCACTGTTTGGAACAATAACAATATCATAGTTTTTAGTTTCAATATTAACTTTTGTTAAAACCGAATCTGTTTCTATTGCAACATCGTTTTTATGTTTTGCGGCAAATCTAACCCCAAACAAACTAACTGATGGAAACAAAAATAAAATACCCGCAATAAGTGAAAATGCCAAAACAACAATAATCACTAAAACGAACAAATATTTTAACATTTTTTTAA
>DLSG01000005.1:0-5388 GCA_002501285.1 Christensenella sp. UBA7868
CCAAAAAATCTTAACATTAGACAGTATACAAAACACCACAACAAAAAGTGGAAAGACATATTTATCAATTATGAAAAGTAATCTTGGAGTTTTGAGAGAAGCGGTTGAGTAGGAAAAAATATGACACAAATTGAATGTAAAAATATTTCCATTGGCTATGATAAAAATGCTATTTTATCAAATTTATCTTTTAGTGTTGAAAATGGTGATTATCTTTGTATCCTTGGAGAAAATGGTGCAGGAAAATCTACTTTAATGAAAACAATTTTAGGACTTATTCCAATCGTTAGTGGTAAAATTGAGTTTGAAAATGGTTTGACAAAAAAAGATATAGGGTATTTGCCCCAACAAACGATAGTTCAAAAAGACTTTCCAGCAACTTGTTATGAAATTGTTATTAGTGGCTTTCAAAACAGATGTGGATTAAGACCTTTTTACAATAAGACAGAAAAGCAAAAAGCTCTTGACATAATGAAAGAAATTGGAATTGAGAAACTTAAAAACAAATGTTTTAGAGAACTTTCTGGCGGACAAAAGCAAAGAGTTTTGCTTGCAAGGGCTTTGTGTAGCACACAGAAGATATTGTTGCTTGATGAACCAGTTAGTGGCCTTGACCCAAAGGCTACAGAAGAAATGTATGAGATTATAGATAAGTTAAACAAAAATGGCATTACAGTGATTATGATTTCTCACGATGTATCTTCAGCCTTGAAATATGCCAAACACATTCTTTTTGTGAATAATAACCCGTTTTTTGGAACAAAAGAAGAATTTGAAAATAGTGATTTAGGCAAGCAATTTGAAAAGTATGCAGGCGGACATATAGGGGGTCATCAAGATGAGTAAACTTTTTGAAACATTATCATTTTATTTGTCATTCCCCTTTGTTCGCTATGCTATAATTGTTGGAATTTTAATCTCTCTTTGCGCTTCACTTTTGGGTGTAACTTTGGTGTTAAAACGATTTTCATATATTGGAGATGGACTTTCCCATACTGCTTTTGGTGCAATGGCTATCGGAAGTGTGTTAGGTCTTACTAACAATATGATTATTGTTCTGCCAATAACCATTATTTCTGCAATTCTTCTATTAAAAACAAGCCAGAATAAAAAAATAAATGGAGATGCTTTAATTGCAATTTTATCCGTTAGTGCACTTGCTATTGGCTATCTTCTATTAAATGTATTTAATGTGTCTTCAAATGTTTCTGGTGATGTATGCACAACACTTTTTGGCTCAACTTCAATTCTTACACTTTCATCAAGTGATGTATGGCTTACAATAGGACTTGCTCTGTTTGTTATTTTGTTCTTTATTTTCTTTTACAATAAGATTTTTGCAGTTACATTTGATGAAAATTTTGCAAAAGCAAGTGGAACAAAAACCGAATTATTTAACATCTTGCTTGCAAGTATAATTGCCATTGTTATAGTTATTGCTATGAATTTGGTTGGTTCGCTTTTAGTTTCAGCACTTGTAATATTCCCAGCACTTTCAGCTATGAGAGTTTTTAAAAGTTTCAAGGGAGTGATTATCTGTTCTGGTGTAATATCCATTTTGTGTGCCTTCTTTGGAATAATCCTTTCTATATTGATTGGAACACCAGTTGGTGCGACTATTATACTTGTTGATATTGTTTGTTTTATTGCTTTTTTCATTATAGGAAAATTTGCTTATAGGAGAAAAGTATGAAATCAAAATTAAAAAAAGTATTTATGACATTATCTCTTGTCTTAATGGTGGGAATTATATTTATTTCTATTGGTGGTTGTGGTAAAAATATTGATACAAGCGGAAATTATATTGACCTTACAAATATGAATAGCACAATGGTATATTCGCAAGTTTATAATATGCTATCTTCACCAAATGAATATAAAGGCAAAACAATAAAAGCTAGTGGAACACATAGTGTAATTTATGATGATTCTACTAACACAACATATCATGCCATAATAATAAATGATGCCTTAGGTTGTTGCTCACAAGGTTTGGAATTTGTTTTGTCTAATGGGAATTATCCAAAGAAAAACAAGTATATAACCGTGGAAGGAATTTTTGGAACATATAAAGAAAATGGAACAACTTATTGTTATCTTAAATCATCAAAAATTGTTTAATTATTATATTGACCTATATAAAAATGAGAGCAGTATTTGCTCTCATTTTTGTTTGAAAACGAATAAAAAAATGCATTATTGGGGATTAAAAGGGTCAACAATTCTAACTTTTTTGCCAGCGTTTTTTGCAATTCTAACTGTGTTTCCAGTGCCACTTAGTTTTCCATTCCATACTGCAATAACGACATTACTTTGCTCAACCATATAGTTGTTTCTATCATTCATGCAAGTGTCGGTATATTCGGCTTTACTCACATAATGCACAATATCCGCTTTTTTAAGAATGTTTTTATATCTATCTTGCTGTAATAAACTCCATTTCTTTTCTTGATTTAAGCAAGGGATAGCACATTCTAGCATTATATTCTTATATTTCTTTTTTAGTTCTAAAACAATCTCTGCGCAAATCATATCAATACCTAACGCCATTCCAGAGATGAAGTATGTATAGCCATTCATAATTGCTTTTTCAATTATTGAAGTCATCACATTTTTAAATAAAATGCAACTTTCTTTTGTTTCATCATAACCCCAAGGCAAACTTTTCGGTCTATGACCGGTAAAGCAAATTTTTAATGCTTTAATGGTGTCTATTTGTTTTTTGATAAAAAAATTAAACATAATTACTCCAATAGTTCTGTTTAGCGAACTAAATTAGTTTACTACATTGTAATAAAAATACAAAGCGTTCTAACTAGCGAACGGAATAATTTTTGTTAAATTTTATAATTCTATATATAGAACGCACGCCATAGCGAACGGGAGGAATTATGAAATTATCAGAAGCTATTGCTATTAGAGTTAGCAAATTATTAAATGAAAGAAATTTATCTCAATATTCACTTTTCAAAAATGGTGGTGTACCACGATCAACCGTTTGTGATGTTATAAACAATAAAAAGAAAAGAGTTAGTACAGATACTGTTTATCAAATTTGCTCTACACTTGGACTAACATTAAGTGAATTTTTTAATGACCCAATGTTTAATGAATTAGATGATTAAATTTGATACTAATTGACCTGCTTTATGTTATAATCAAGGCATAGGAGATATTATGAAAAAATTGATATTTAGTTTTCTGTCTGTTTGTTTGATATGTTTTTCTTTGTGTGGTTGTTCATCAGATAAAAAAGTTTCTCCAACAGTATATTCGCGAGTTGCACAAATAGATGTTTGTGTTGAGTCTGAAAATGATTTTATTATTGATACATACAATGTATATTTGACAAATTCAATTTATGAACCCAGTGTAACATCGGTTCTTGCAAGTGAAAGTGGGAATAAAACATATACAAAACAACACAAATATTCTTCAGTAAATACACATAATCACATTATAGAAAGCGATATTGGGAAGGTGAAAATTCAGTTTGAGATATTTTTACATGTTAAGTACGACGGAAAGACACTGCCGTATATTATAAGATTTACTGAATATTATTATACAAAATTACAGGATAATCAAATTTTACTTTATACCGATAAACAGTGTACAAATGAAGCAAGTTTTGATACTGACATAAAAGATGTTCATTATAGCACTGGTGAAGTTTATAGCGACTCATACAAAATTGATTTAAAAATTATTGTAGAACAAAATAATGATGTTGAATAAAAACAAGCACAAAAAATAAGCCGAGAGTTTTTACTCCCGGCTCGTTTTTTTATTGATTGTTTGTTGTATAGAATTTATCTGCAACTTTTACTTTGTAATCTTTTGGTTCAACTTTTCCGTCTTGGGTTGCTCGTAAGATAATATGTTCGTTATCCACATTTGCGTTATCAATGTTAGTATCTGTTATATTTTCTAGTTTGCTAGCATCAATAATATTCAGTCCTTTGTTTACTAGATAAGAACTAAATTGCCATAGTTTTTCAAACATTCCATTTGAGTCTAATATGCAACTAAAATCTTCTTCTTTGTTGTATGCTGTAATTCTAAAATAATTCATAATTTTCTCCTTTATGCACACATACCCGTGTGTATTTTTCTTATTTTTCTATTTGCGTATGGAAGCCATACTTTATTTACAAAATCCAAAACAGTATCTTCTGGTTTTGTGTCGTGGTCAGCATAACATTGCAATATCTTATGATTTTTAAGCGAATACTCCAAAGTTACGAAAGGTGTTTGTATATCCTCTTTATTTCTTACAAAGAAGATTAAACTTTCTTCTCTCACAAATTTTTGATCATAGTTCATTCTGCCAACACAATGATGTAAAAAATCACCTTCGTGGATTAACTCACTAGGTGATTTTGCTATTATAACAACAAAGTTATCTTTCAAGTTCCTTTGCAGTGCTTCGTATTTATTTGCAACTAAGCTAAAATTATCATATAGTTCTTTGCGTTTTTCTTTATCTATTTCAGCTTGTTTTGTGTGCATTTCATCAATTCTAACATCGTGCCAATACTGAAAATTGTGTGGATATCTGTTTTTGCCTTCGTTCATATTTAAGCCTAAAAAGTTACACGCATTGAGATAATCTACAAAACTTGCTACATTTGTGTTTTGATTTACTATGTAAGTGATAAATTTCTCGCTTTCATTTGGTTGTAAAAAGTCTTTTAACTCATTTTTGTAACTGTTATAATTTCTCTTAAAATAATCAATTTGGTTGGTTAGTTTTATTGGTTTATTTGTCCTATATGCTTTTATTAACGAACTAATATATGAGCTATCTTGTGCAATCTCATCTTTATTTTTGAACAGCCATTTACAAAAGTTTCTGTCTTTATCACAAAGCCTTAAAATTTGCTTACTTGTTGCAAGACGGGAAAGTCCGCATTTGACTAAAAGTTCCGCCTTAGGATACTTTTCGTAAAGTCTTAAATACTTAAATAAGTCTGTGTATTTGTATAAGTCGATAGCCGAATATTTGTAGTCTTTTAATTTTGCTATGTAATCTTTGTTGACTATCGTTGCAGTTTGCATTTGAAAGTATTTATCATCATTCCAACCCCAGTCATAATCTACCCAAGTTGACCACTTAGAGATGCCTTCACGAAACCAACCAACTCTTAAAAAGCCCATTGTCGTTCCAATATCTTGTAAATACACTTTATCTGTATGCAAGCCATGAACAACAACTTGCTTACAATACCATTTTTTATAATGATTTCTGACTGCAACGGTTACTGAACATAACTCGTTCTTAAACTTAGTAAAGTAAGTATAAAATCTAGTGTTGCCAGTTGGTTTTTCAATTAGCTTATTGTCTAATTTCTTAATGCGTTTTAGCATTACATTTGAAATAGGTTT
>DLSG01000005.1:5528-9142 GCA_002501285.1 Christensenella sp. UBA7868
GCCAGTTTGTTTATCTATCTGAACATTTGAATCTATCACAATTTCATTTGCCACTTTATCTAATTCTTCATCAATTTCTTGTTCTGAAAAATCTTCTATGTCGTTGTCGGTTTCTTCAACTTCATCATACTCAATAGGTGGTTCGTTTAATTCTTCGGTTGTTGGCTCATTTTCTTCAACTTCTTCTTGCTTTTGAGATGTATCAAAACTCATTAGATCAAACAAAGTTGCTTGCTGTTTTTCAGGCTTTTTAGGTTCTGGCTTACTTTCAATTTTTGGTGTGGATTTCTTAATTTCAACTTTGTATTCAGTTCCATCTTCATTGAATAAATTTCCTTCAATAGAATCTTCTTCAAAGTAATGAATAGCCCAACCATATACAACTTTATCTTCTATGCAAGCACAATTTGAACCTTTTTCAGCGAGTTTCCTTGCTTCTTGATTGGCATAGTTCATAAAGCCATTAAGGTCTTTTTTATTGATTAAAGTTTTGTTATCTTTAACAATTTTGACACCATTGTTTATTTTATTAGCAAGAGTTTCACTAACATTTTCTTCTAAATATTGTTTAATGAGTTCTTGTTCTTTTGTTTTAGTTTCTAAATTTAATTTCATTTTTTACTCCTTAAAAATTAAGAAAGGTCGTCCTTAAACGGACAACCTTTCCAAAGTTTATTGTATTCTTTTAAGTTTTTTACTTTTTCTAAAAACCAAAATGGTTTATCTATTANNTTTCTATCAAACTGTGGAGTAGTTTGATACCAGCGAACATTCCAAATCGCACCATCTAATGTGTTTGTAACTAGATAGAGTTTTATTTTTCGCTTACCAAGTTCTTGATAACTCACTTTGTATCCGTATTTATTTTCCATAAGCTTTTCCCTTTGCTTCTTTGTTATAAAGCCTAATTGCTTGTGGCTTTGTGTAATAGTAATATCTTCTTTTGCCAATAACGCCATAAATGATTATTTCATTATGATTATTTGTTTCTATTGAAGTAATATATCTCATGTTTATTCTCCTTTGTAATTTGTATCTTCGTGCAATACTTGTAATATTTCTGGCATTGCATCTTGTTTCGTCCTACCAACACAAGCGAGTGAAAGTAGATTTGTATTGCTATCTAAAATACTGTTAAAAGCATATTTTAATATCTTGTCAATATCTTCATCTTTATTTCCTAAAAAGTTAATGCAGTATAAAGCAGTGAGTATAGGTCTAATTTCCTTTGTATTTTTCATAATTTACTCCTTTATGATTTCAATTTTATCTACATCTGGGATTATTGCCAATGACCCCCAAGTGCCATGTAATTGACCTAAATCATCAATATGTTTAATTATGCCAATTTTATTTGTATATGCTGGTTCATCTCTCATTTCAATTATTCTAACTTTCATTCCAATTTTATATTCCATTTTATTACTCCTTTATAATTCTATAAACATCATCTACATAGTAGTAGCAGTTAAAAGCATTAAAAATTGCAGTGCATATAACACCACGATAATTTGCTTTATATTGATAGTTTGGTAATTCTTCTAAAATTTCAACAATGTCTAGTTCTGTTGATTGCATTTTGCCTTTGTTTAATGATTGTATAAAAGCATAAGTCTTAAATGGTTTCATTAGTTAATCTCCTTTAATCTTAAATCTATGTTTGTATGCAAATACCAGTCTGTTTTACATTCAATATTCCACCAATATTCACAAGCATTTTCATCTTCAATGTTTGTATCAATTTCAAATTCTTTTTGGTCAATATGTGAATATTCTTTTTTATAAAACTCTTGTTCAGCAACAATGAGTTCTTTTAATTTTTTAATAGCTTTTTCTCTGGTGGAGTAGATAGATGTATCTATTCCAGTGTAATCTTCTGTTGAATAATCAAATACAATTTCATATACATTTTTGTTTTTCATTATGCGATTCTCCTTATACCACCACCAAAACTTTGTAAACTAATAGTTCCAAATTCAGATAGGTCATTATCTGTTTTATTCCACACATAAGCAAATGCGTAATAGCCACCTTGCACATTGTTTAGCAAGTCGTTCCATTCTTCTTTATAATCGGTAACAATTAAAAAGTCATATAGTTCGCCAAAGTCGGTATATTCGTGAGTAACTGCATAAACTGTGCAGTTGTATTTTTCTTCAAGTTTCTTAATTTTGCTTTGCAATTCTTCATCTTGCCAAGCCCAGAAACCACCAAAGCCTTCAAAGAAACATACTTCGTTGTTTTCCTTAAAATCTTTAATGTATGGTTTGTAAATGTCTAATTTTTTCATAAGCTCTAATGCTTTAATTTTTCTTTCTTCTAATGTTGTATTCATAATTTTTCTCCTTATCTAATTTCAATAATTCCTTCGCTATATTCTTCATAGCCATAGTTTTGTAAATCTTCACCATATCTTTTGTAATCAATATAGTTGTCTAAATAATCTGGTATTTGATAACATTCGTGCATTAAGTTGTAGCCTAAATCATACCAATCTTCGTTTTTGTATAAGTAAATATCATCAGTCCAATCTGAGCATCCTTTAACTCTATTTGTAAAGTCGTCCCAATTTCTGACTTCTAAAAAAGCAGACATCATTTCGTAATTGTAGTCATTACTAATAACATCTGCCTCTGTTAATAATTCAAATAAATTTTTTGGATGAATATAGTCGCAATTCATATCTTTTGCGTCAATACCATCAATGTCTTGTATAAATAGTTCTTCATCAATGCCATCGAGTTTAAAGCCTTCTTTGGTTAGTTCTTCTTCTATTTCTTCATAGCTATCAAAATCTTCTAAATCTAACCATTTGCTTCCTAAAGCTCTTTCATTGCATTCGTTGTATGAACCCCAAGAACCAATTACAATACTAATATTACTCATCTTTGTATTCTCCTTTATAAGTCATAAATACATCTTCAATGTAGTCAATTAAATTGACACTTTCTAAATCTTCTTCTGCAATATTTTCTCTACAATGTGGACAGGTATATATTTGTTCTTCTGGATTATAATTAACATCGTCCCAAGAAAAATACAAGTCGCAATTTGGACACTGATACATGTCTTTGTGTTCAAATTTTCGTAATTCATCAATTATTGAATTAAGAATTACATTTTCTTCAAATTTATTTTTCATTTTTAACTCCTTAATCATTTATTGTTTCAAAATCATTTACTTCAATTTTTTCGTATGTACAACCATATTCAAAGTAGAAATTACCATTCTTGTCTTGTTTTAGATCGTATTCAACAACGCTAATTTTTCCAAGATTTGTAATGGCAACTTCTATTAGTTGTTTTTCAAAATCTATTCCAACGATATTAAAAGTAATATCGTTTTCACCATCAAAGAATGTAAATTCTTTTAGATAGTATTTTTTGAAAACATCTATATTTTCTTTTGTTTTCATACTTTAAACCTCCTATTTAGATTTGCCTTTCGGCAGACCAAACGAAAGCAGAGTTTGTTTAATCTTGTTGTTTAGTGGCAGAGCAGATGTCAATGAAAAAGAAAAAAATATTGTCTTTGAACTCTTTGTGAAAATAAAAAAGACCGGGTTTCTAAACCCAGTCTTGTGAGATATATAATATTTATATTTAATTGTTTA
>DLSG01000005.1:9196-9738 GCA_002501285.1 Christensenella sp. UBA7868
GAACGGAAAAGATAAATAGGAATTTGCTGTAAAATATACAAAACCATAATTTTATATGTTATAATATAAAAAAACGATGGAGAAAGATATGAACATAGTTGAAAAAATTGGCGATAATATAGAACATTACATGTTTCATTATTTTGGCAAAAATGATATGTCTACGGGCTGGGAACTGCAGTCGTTAATTGAAAATAAAGAAATAGTGATTGATTACTATAGTGGTAAAGAATTATGTATAAACACATTTGATGATTTTATTGATTATTTGTTTATTTCTAAATATAGTAAATTTACTGAAATGCTTGAGTTTGTTATTGATGAAAAAAAACAGATTGTTGAAGATATTTTAAATTTTGTAATTAGAATTAAAGATAGTTATAAACCTAAAGAGATTATTACATATTTTACAAAAAATTATAAAGAACTTTTTTCGTCTAAAATGAAGGGCGCTAATGAAGAATTACTCGATATTGCAATAAAATATTCTAGTGCCTGTATAGAAGTATTTGATTATTTAATAAATCAGCGATTTTATTTAA
>DLSG01000054.1 GCA_002501285.1 Christensenella sp. UBA7868
AAGGAGGAATTTATTATGGAAAACAAGAAATTCACAGTAGCAGACTACAAAAAAGCAGTTTATGAGGAGTACAAAGATGAAATCAACTTAGTTTTAAGGGCTTCAGAAAGAGAAGGCTGGAAAGCCGATGCTGGTATCGCAACAGACAAATTTATTACTTTTATTGAAAATGCAACTGAAAGCATCTTTGTCAACGTTCCAAAAGCCAAAGCTAAACTTGCTGAACTTAATGCTAAAAGAACAGACAGAGTTTAAGTTTATAGTATTCACATTGGTTAGAGCCTACCTCAATTATGAGGTAGGCTTATTTTTTTATATATTTCCGCCATGGCGAACGGATAATGTGATAGTTTTTGTGCATGATATTTTTAGGGAGTGAATGTCTTGAAAGTTATTATATTGTTAGCAAAAATAAGAAATGAAAAAAAGATATCGTTAGAAAGATTATCAAAAATGTCTGGAGTTTCAAAAGCACATTTGTCAGATATTGAAAGAAATTTAAAAATGCCAAGTTTATTAGTAATGATAAGGCTATCGCAAGCATTAAAAGTATCAATAACAGATTTATACGAGGTGTTACAATGAAAATAGAAAAACTACGTGAAAAGATGCATTCATACATTCAAAAATATGGAATAAATTCTAAAGAAGTGATGGAAGCGAGCCAAGAATTAGACAACTTGATTTTAAAAGAATTTAAGACACAAATATGTCAAGAAACGATGCAAGCTTTAATTGAATACTCTAAAATAAACGATTTTCCAAGCACAAAAGAATGGGACGAATATGCCAAACAAAATGGATATTTATCTCATATCTCATTGAAGTATAAATTAGGCTTGAAGTGGAATGAAATTAAAAATTTAGTCATATCAAAAATATTATGAATACATATCTTTAAGAATTTTATGTCGAAAATGGATTTGATTTTTTAAATTTGAGCTGATATAAGTAGCTTGAAAGTGAGGAAGAAAATATGACTCTATTTAATAAAATCATAATTAAACTATTTAAAAAAACATTTGAAAAAGTATATAGATTAGGTATGGCAGATACATTTAATTTTATAATGAATGATAACATTGTGTGAGTGATTGGAAATATGATAACATTATGGAACTGAAGAATTAGCACCGACAAGTTGTCGGTGCTTTGTAATCGTTGCTATTTCTGAATTTTAGGATATAGTATGAGTTCAAATTCATAAGGATCATCAGTTGATTTTAATGCTTTTTTAGTTTTTAAGTAAGTTACTTTTTCGAGAACGGTTTTCAATAAATCGTTTTTTTCTTGTGCGGTTGATTTATCGTATGTATCCACAACATTTTTTAGTAAAGAAACGAATTGATTAAAACTTGGTTTTGCTATTTCTTTTTCTTCTTTTTGTATTAAGTTTTCTAATTCTGAAATTTTATTTTTTACAATTTTAGAACGAGCAACAAATTCTTCACTAGAGTATGTACCATTTTCTAAAAAGGTATATAACTTGTCTAATTTAATGTTTTCATTTTTAAGTTCTTTTTTTAAAGTTTCTACGTAGTCTGTTTTTGTATTTGATTTTTTAGCAGGTTTATACCTGTATGAATAATCTTTTAACAACTGTTCTAATGCCTGCAATAATTTTTCTTCTACAAAATCAATTCTACTACTAATATTATCACAATATATACAAATTAAAGAAGGAGTTTGTCCACTTTTTAAATATGGTCTACGTTGCATAGGGTGTCCACATTTCGCACAAAAAACAACACCAGATAAAGGATTTTGAATCTCACGATTTAAAGGTACTTTTGGAATAACATTTTGATTTAAAGCTTGAGCTTTTTCCCATGTGACAATATCAATTATAGGTTCATGCAATCCATCGTACATTTCATAATTGTTATTCCTTGGTCTTTTTCTTACGACCTTTCCATTTATCATTTTTTTATTTTCTCCACGACGAAGCCAAGGTATTTTACCGATATAAGTAGGGTTGTACAATATATCTTTAATTACAGATTGATTCCAAGGTTTACCTTGACGAGTAGGTATTTTCATTGCATCTAATTTACGTTTAATCTCTCTTTTAGAATTTCCATCTATAAACCATTGAAATATAAGTTTAACTGTCTTTGATTCCTCTTCGTTTATAACAAGTTTAAAACCAGTATCGCCTTTTATTTTTTCTTTATTGTAGCCGTATGGAGTAGTGTTACCAATAAATTTACCGTCTTTAACAGCACGAACTCTGCCAGCTTGTAATCTACGTTTAATAGTATTGTATTCTCTTCTAGACATGAATAGTCCAAACTCAAAATACTCTTCATCAAATTCATTATTGGGGTCATAAGTTTTTGTCGGAGTGATTATCTTGGTATTTGAATATTTGAACGTTTGAGCTACAATACCTTGGTCTATAGTATCACCACGAGCAAGACGTTCAATTTCCATAACAATAACACCATCATACAAATTGTCTTGAACATCTCTTAAAAGTTCTTGCATTTGAGGACGTGCAGATATAGTTTCGCCTGAAACCACTTCTTTATATTCTTTTACAACATTTAAGTTGAGTTTAGATGCTAGTTCTTTTAATTGTCTTTCATGCTTAGCAAGTGTTTCTAATTCTCCTTTAGCTTCTAATTCTAGGTCAGCTCTTGATTTTCTTAAATAAATTGCGTATGACATATTTTAACCTCTTTTATGATAATATTTAAACCTATCAAAATCGATAGGTTTGACTTGTTTATGGATTACATCTTGAACAAGAAGTATAACCTTGTTTTATTGCTTTGCTCAAACTGATAGAAATTTTACTCTGCTTTAAATATGAGCAAGAACCTTTGTGATACTTTTTTCCAGTATTGGTAATGTATACGGTTTTTTCTTTTTTGTCGTTTAAAGCAGATGAAGTATCGGTATCAGATTCTTTTAGGTAGTTGGCATAAACATTATTAGCTTTATCTTCGATTGATTGAGCTTCTATTGTTAGTTCGGAATTGGAAAAAAATTTATGTAATTTTAAAGTATTACTACGTATTCTAGCTAGTTGTAATCTTGGAGAATTGCCAAGTTCTAACGAAGAATATGCTTCTTTTACATTGCTTAATAATTTTTCTGGAGAATAGTAAAGACTTAATTCAGCATTACATCCTTTTATTTCTAATTCTAATTTATCAATTTGTGATTGAAGTTTAGCTTCCTTTTCAATTAGAGTGTTGTTATGCGATTCAAGACGTATAATTGTATACTCTAATGTTTTAATATTTTGAAAATCACAATACATTTTGAATGAAAAAACTATTAGTTGAAGTACTATAATTGTAATTAAAATGACTGTTGATTTTTTTACTTTTGTGTTCATGCAAACCACTTCCAATCTATTTCAAACAGAATACTGTTTAAAATCTACTTAAAATTTCTAATCAATCTAATTACTGTGCCAATAACATTAACTGGCAAATTTTTAATTTGTTCTGCATTGAATTTTTTTACTGGATAATAAGGGTTGTATGCGTGTAATTCAATACCATCGTTTGTTTTTACTACTTTCTTTACTGTAGCCTCTTCACCATCTATAAGTACGATACAAATATCGTTACTATCAAATTCTCCATCGTTCTTGTGTACTATTAAATAATCGCCTTCATCAAATAGAGGAGACATACTGTCGCCTTTGACAATAAGTCCAAAATAGTTCTCAGGGTCTGTGATGTTGATGGACGGATCTATATAATCAATAATATTTTCTTGAGCTAAATAATTATAGCCAGCCTTTACAGTACCTAGAACGGGTAATAATCTTTTACTTTGTTCAGAAATATCATTTTGTTTTCTTATATCAGTTTCACTCATTAAATAAGCCACACTAACATTAAAATAATTTGCTATCTTTAATTTCATTTCATCATCAGGTTCTCTTCTATCTGTTTCATACATTCCAATAGAACTAGAGGAAATGTTAAGAATTTTTGCCAATTCATTTTGCTTTAATCCTTTTTCTTCTCTCAATTCTTTTAAGCGTTGCCCTTTCATAAGCACCTCCTATAATATATATTTTACCACACAAAACGTGAAAAAGTAACATAATACACAAAACGTGAAAAAATATAAAAAAGCTATTGACTAATCACGAAACGTGATGTAAGATTAAATCACGAAATGTGAAAAAGAAGGTGAAAAAATGAAAGAGTTAAAAATGTTTAGAGAAAGTATGGGACTTACTGCAGAAGCATTTGCAAAAAATTTGAAAGTTTCACTCTCCTTATATCAAAAAGTAGAAACAGGGAATAGAAGACCTAGTAGAGAGTTCACAGAAAAATTAAAGAGTTGTTATCCGCAATTTGATGTGAACGTTTTTTATAAAGACTCTATTCACACTTTGTGATTTAAAGTTATCTAAACCACAAACCCATGTGAATATTAAACCATAGAATAAGGAGTTGAATGTATGATAGTTAACTGCAAAAGATGTTTAAGTCCTATTTCAATAAGGCAACATTATTGTATGTGTTGTGGCAGGAAATTAAAAGGTAAAAAAATATGGCATAACATAAAAGATTGGTTTCGCGTTGAATATATAGGTAAATATGCAAAATCATCACATTGTTATGGAATACTTAGTTACACCATATTTATAGTCAGATTACGTTTTAAAAATAGAAAAAACATACTTTTAAATCAAAAGACAATCCAGAAACATAACAGAGGTTAAGTAGTTTTATTTTTTAAATTATAACAAGTAGACATAAAAGTAAATCGAAATTTAGTCGCAAAAAATGCGACTAAAATACGCATTGCTTGAAAGGAGTGCATTTGATGACGATTGGAAAGATAATAAAAATAATAAGGGAAGAGCATGAAATGAACCAAACAGATTTTGCAAATATATGCATGAGGACACGAGATTGGCTTTATTTAATTGAAACTAATAGCAACAAAACAAAGATAACAAAGCAAGATTTAATTTTATTATCAGAAGAATTAAATGAGCCAATTTTAAAAACCATTGCAGTAGGAATGACATATGAAGAGTTGCAAAGTGCACTTAAATTTTAATAAATATACAAGCTCAATGAATAACATATAAAGAGGTGAGTTTTATGGCAGTAATTAAAGAATATAAAAGTGGGGCAACAACAATAAAGATATGCGATGATTATTTGCCTAAGACTAAAGAAGAAAACGATTTCAGATTTTCAATGCTAGATGATGTAATGCAAAGAATAATTGAGAATCAGATTGAAAGAGGAGATATAGGAAGGGGGTGTTAATATGTGGATAATCATTGTTTTATTAGTTATAGCAATTGCGATTTTGTTAGTGAAATTAAGTTATAAAAACTATTGTATTGACGATTTAGAGATGAGTAAAAGTAGATTAAGAAGAATGCAAGTAGAAGAGAACTTATTGTTGCTTACAGAATTAAAAAGCTATATGAACTATGAAAGAGCTTCAAGAGACACTTTAATGCGTAATGCAATAAACGAAAACATTGAAAAATATTCAGAACAAAAAAGAAGACTAGACCGTGCTGACAACAAGTTCTAATCTTCAAAAGTACTAATGTAAAAGCAATTACATTAACAACATCATTTTAATATTAACATAAATTTAAAACGAAATCAAGAGGTGTTTAGATGGAAAAACTATTTTCAAACATAAATGGAAACAGTTATGCAATTATTCAAGGTGGCAAAGGTAAGAAGTCATTACTAATGAATTTATATCGTGAGCAATATGTAGTTTGTGCAATATTAGAAGAAAATTCTTGGTGGCAAGGCGATTACTTTGATAACTTTGAAGAAGCTTATGAATATTATAAAAAATAGAAGAACTTAAAAATCAAGGAGGAAAATATGCCAAACGAAATTGAAGAGATTGAAAAGCAAATATTTTTTATTTGCATGGCAGATCATTTAACCGACAAAGATTATGAAATTTTAGGCGAATTAAATAAAAAACTAAGGATACTGAAAGGAGAATAAAAATGGACGAGAATAACTTAATTGTTGTAAAACAGTTACCAATTATTGAAGAACAGCTTAAAAAGGCAAGTGATGAAATAGATGAGAAAGTAAAGAATGCAGTTGCTCTAGTTTGCACAGATGAAAATGTAAAAATAATAAAAGATGTGAGAGCAACTTTGAATAAAGAATTAAAGGAATTTGAAGATAAAAAGAAGCAAGTTAAAGCGGAGATAATGAGACCTTATGAGGACTTTGAGAGTTCATATAAGAAGTACATATCAGATAAGTATAAATCAGCAGATGTAGAACTAAAAAATAAGATTGATACTGTTGAAAATGAGTTAAAAGCAAATAAAAAAGCAGAGATAGTAAATTACTTTAACGAATATTTAAGTTCAAAAAATATTGATTTTATAAAATACGAGCAAGCAAATATTAACATTACTTTAACAGCTAGTATGAAGAGTTTGAAAGAACAAGTAAAAAACTTTATCGATAAAATTGCAGATGATTTAAATCTTATAGATACACAAGAGCATAAAGCTGAAATTTTGGTTGAATATAAACAAAATTTAAATGTTAGTCAAGCTATTACAACGGTAACGAATAGATTTAAAGCAATCGAAGAAGAGAAAGCAAGACAAGAAAGAGAGAAAGAATTTAAAACAGAAATCAGCGAAAAATATGTAGAACAACATGTTCCAACAATAGAAGAAGTGCCACAGATGGAAATAGAAGCTCCATTAACAACACCAGTTGCAGAAGAACAAGAAGAAATTTTAACATTGAAATTTACTGTAAAAGGCACGAGAACAAAACTAAGAGCTTTAAAAGAATTTTTAGAAAAAGGTAATTATGATTATGAATGAAATATGGAAGGTAATTTTAAAACATCCTAATTACGAAATTAGTTCATTAGGCAATATAAGACACAGAGTTAATAAGAACAATCGAAAGAATTATGATAATGGAAATGGATATTTGTTTTGCAAAATAAATGTTGGTGGAAAATATAAAAATTACTATTTACACAGATTAGTGGCAGAAACATTTATACCTAATCCCAATAATTTACCAGAAGTAAATCACAAAGATAATAACAGGAAAAACAATAAAATTGAAAATTTAGAATGGTGTACTCATCAAAAAAATTTAGACTATGCCAAAAAACAAGGGCATATGGGCAAAGTAAACGTTGGAAAATTTAACGAATTACACCATAACCATAAAGAAATTCAACAATTTAGTAAAAATAATATTTTTATTAAAGAATGGAAATCAATGATGGAAGTTGAAAGACAGACCGGAATTAAATCTGGACATATCAGCGAATGTTGTAATAAGAAGAGAAAAACAGCTGGTGGATATATTTTTAAGTTTAAGGAGTGATTTTGAAATGAGTAATAATGAAGCAGTAGAACAAAAACAAGAACTAATAGTTAAATTTGATATTGATGGACAAGAAATAAAATTAAGCAAAAAAATAGTACAAGAATATATTGTTGGCAGTGATGTTCCTATTACAAATCAAGAATTTAAGTTATTTACAGAACTTTGTAAAGTTAGAAAATTAAATCCATTTTTGAGAGAGGCATATCTGATTAAATACAAAGCAGGAACACCAGCTCAACTAGTTGTAGGAAAAGATGCAATATTGAAAAGAGCAGTTTTAAATCCAAACTATGATGGAATGGAATGTGGAATTATAGTCCAAAAAGAAGATGGAACTATAGAAGAAAGACAAGGAACATTTAGATTAAGTAGTGAGCAACTTGTAGGTGGATGGGCAAGAGTATTTAGAAAAGATTGGACTCATCCTATATATTCAAGTGTAAGCTTTAATGAGGTAGCACAAAAAACAGGGCAAGGACAATTAAATTCAAATTGGGGGAATAAAGGAGCAACGATGGTTGAGAAAGTTGCAAAAGTAAGGGCATTAAGAGAGACATTTGTAGAAGATTTAGCTGGAATGTATGAGGCAGAGGAAATGCAACAAGAAATTCCACAACAGGAACCAATTGAAGTACAAGCTGATGTTATAGAGCAACCAGAAGAAACAAAAGAGGTATCAATGAATGAAATATAAAATCATATCTAGTTGTAGTACAGGAAATGCAGTAATAATTAGAGATTTTATTTTAATAGATTGTGGAGTGAGTTTTAAAAAGCTTGAGAAGTATTATAAAGATTTAAAAATAGTACTTCTCACGCATATTCACTCAGACCACTTTAAAAAAGAAACAATAAAGAAATTAGCAGAAGAAAGACCAACTTTGAGATTTACTTGTTGCGAATGGTTGTTAAAACCATTATTAGAATGTGGAGTTAATAGAAAGAACATAGATGTACTTCAAATTGGCACGAGATACGATTATAAGCTATTTAAAGTTGTACCAATAAAGTTATATCATGATGTGCCACAATGTGGTTATAGGGTGCTATTTAATGATTATAAAGTATTTTATGCAACTGATACTAAAACACTAAAAGGCATATCGGCTAAAAATTATGATTTATATCTTGTTGAAGGCAATTATGACGAGGATGAAATTGAGCAGAGAATAAAAGAAAAACGACAAAATTGTGAATATACATATGAGTTTAGAGTAAAAGACAGTCACTTAAGTAAGCAACAGGCAAGTGAATTTTTGCTAAATAACATGGGAGAAAATTCTGAATATGTATTTATGCATGAACATGTAGAGAGGTGATGAGTTTGAAATTCACAGGAACAGTATCAGATGTAAGTATTGATTTTAAGACCAATAAGCCTAAAATAACATTTATCATGAATGAAAGAACAGCACTTGCTGAATTAGATGAGATAAAAGATTTGGACAAGTTATCTGTAGAAGCAAAAAAGTATCGTCGAAAAAGAAGTTTGGATGCAAATGCTTATTTTCATGTTTTAGTAAATAAATTAGCAAGACATTTTGGGGTTTCTGATACTGAAATGAAAACCAAAATGAATTTAGAATATGGAACAGTAGCTCTAAATTTAGATGGCACAAAAGTAGGAGTAAAAGTACCATACGGAACAGATATAAAACAATTTTATCCATATTGTAAGAAATTTGGCGAGTGTGAAGAAAACGGTATGAATTTTGAAAAATATTTGTTTTATAAAGAAACTCATACATTGGATAGTAAAGAAATGGCTGAATTAATTGATGGTGTAATTCAAGAATGCAAAGAAGCTGGAATTGAAACATTGACTCCTGAAGAATTGCAAAGCATGAAAGAGAGTTGGGGAAAATGAGTATAGATTATTCAAAGATGGCATTTCCTAAGAACTCAAAAACAGTCTTAAAAGCAAAGCCTAAAGATATTAGTAAAACTAATCGAGAAGAAATAAAAAAGCTTTTTAAAGGCAAATGTGGGCTTTGTGGACAAGCTGGAGTACACATACATCACATAGTTTATAAAAGTGAAGATAGAAGTAAAATAGATGATTTTAATAACTTAATTTTGTTGTGTTTAGAGTGTCATCAGAAAGTGCATAACAATAAAAAATACTGGCAACCAAGGTTAATGAAGTTGAGAGAAAGAATAGAAAAGGAGAAAAAGGTATGAATAAAGCAATTTTAATGGGGAGACTTACTAGAGACCCAGATGTTAGATATACCACAACCAATAACACAATGGTAGTACAATTCGCATTAGCTGTGAATAGAAGATTTGCAAAAGAGGGAGAAGAAAGACAAGCAGACTTTATTAACATTGTTGCTTGGGATAAAACAGCAGAGTTTTGTAGTAAATATTTTAGAAAAGGTCAACAAGTTGGTATTATCGGAAGAATACAAACAAGAAATTATGATGATAAAGATGGAAAGAAAGTTTATGTAACAGAAGTAGTTGCAGAGGAAGCATATTTTGCAGATACAAAGAAAGAAGATAGCCCGTTTGGTAATCAACCAGTAAGCAATCCATTTGCAACACCAGTAAATAGTTTTACCTCCGTAGATGATCGGTGAACTTCCATTTTAGTGAGGTGAATTTATGGAAGAATGGAGAGATATAAAAAACTACCCAGGATATCAAGTTAGCAATCTAGGAAGAGTTAGAACACATAATAAAATCAGCAACACAAGTATACATCAAAATAGACATTGGAGAAACAGAATACTTTGTTTTAAAAAATGTAAAGAAAATATAGGAAACAGAGTTGATTTATGGAAAGACGGAAAACCACATACTTTTTTAGTACACAGATTAGTTGCAACTACATTCCTGGAAGATTTAATTGATACCGATATGACAGTAAATCATAAAGATGGCAATAGATATAACAACAATGTTGAGAATTTAGAATGGTTATCATTGAAAAGTAATATAATTCATGCTTTTGAAAATGATTTACAGACGACACAAAAGCATATTGTAATCACAAATACAAAAACTGGAGCAAAAGCTAAATTCAGAAGTATGGCACAAGCAGGAATGTTTTTCGAGAATAATCATGGCTTTATAAGTGGTTTATTAAAGAAAAATAAAAATGTTTTTGAAAGACACGGAACAACATATTTAATTGAGGTGGTAACGTGTTAATAGATTACTTTAAATTGAAATTTTTAAATAGATAAGAAGGAGAGGAAAAAATGAAAACAAAAATAATAGAAATCAATATTGATACGACTAATATGAGCAAAGAAGAAATAGAAAAAGAAATTGAAAATGCTTTAAAAAATATATTTGAAAAAAATGAAGAAGAACAAAAAAACGAAAAAAATTATTTATTTGAAGAAATGACAAAAATTACAAAGGAAAATATAAAAATGACCGAAGAAATCTTTGATGATAGTGAAACAGAAAAAGAACTGACTAAAATATTTCATACTTTAAGAAGTGAGAATGAATGTTTAAAAGGAATATTGAGAAGAAGAAATAGACATTAATTTTGCTGGATAATACCTCCAGCAGATAAAAATACTCTTTAAAATTGAGTGTAGGAGCAAGGCAGGACTACATATATGCTTACTTCTGCACTCTATTTTTTAATTACTAAAGAGAGCAGGTGACGTATGAATTATATAGCCGAAATTAAAGCATTCTATGACCTGGTACAAGTAAAACAATTATCTCAAGGGCAAATTGCTTTATGGCATGCGTTAATGTACATAAACAATAAGTGTGCTTGGATAGAATGGTTTTCAGTACCTAACATAATGCTCGAAATAAATACGGGGCTTTCACGTCAAGCTATTATAAAAGCTAGAAACGTGTTAAAGATGTATGGCTTAATAGAATTTAAAACAAATGGCACTAAAGCGACTAATTATAGAATGATTAGTATGTTAAAAAGTAGTCAAGATAGTTTACAAGATAATGGCATTATGTCAAAAAGTTTACAAGTTGGTTTACAAGCTAGTTGTCAAGATAGTTTACAAGTTGGTTGTCAAGATGGTTTACAAGATGGTTGCACATTAAATAAACTAAACGATACTAAACTAAACGAAACGAATACAGTATACAGTAGCAAATGCTTGTTTGATTTTTTTGAAAACAACATCGACATGCTTACACCACGTGCCTCTGAAATACTTGAAAGTTATCGTAAGGATTTACCAGATGATGTGATAATTTATGCTATGCAAAAATCTGTGGATAACAAGCAAAGAAAAATTAGTTATATATCAGGCATTTTGAATAATTGGATAAAAGCAGGAGTGAAAACATTAGCTGGTGCAAAAGAGGAAGAGCAACAATTCAAAAAAGCACATAGCAAGCAACCAACAGTAGAGATACATGATGACAAATGGGAAAAAATTAAGAAAAAATATGAACAATGAGGTGATTAAAAATGACCTTAGAAGAATTTACGATTAAAACAAAAACGTTAGAAGATTTTTACGGAAAAGATTTAAATTATACACAAGCAGACATTTGGTTTGATGAGCTAAAAAATTACTCAGCAGAAAAGTATGAAAAGGCGATAAGAAATATATACAAAACCTCACAATATAAGCCTACATTGGTACAAATGCTGGAAGAGATTAGAAAAGTTAAAGTGCAAGTGCTTAGTCAGCAAAAAGTAAAATGCGATTATTGCAAAGGTACTGGATATATTTTATATAACAGAACTGTAAATAATCATGTGTATGAATATGTGTGCTTATGCACATGTGCAAATGCTGATGGGTTAGAATATAACGGCTTGCAAATAGCAGATCAAGAACATAGACAGCCTTTTTATGTTGCAAAGGCTCAAGATATATTTCACGATAGAATAAACCAAAAGTCAGATATATCAAGCGAAAATCAAAGGGATACGAAGAGTTTAATAGCTGATTTAAGCAAACAAATGAGTTTTTAAAGTATAAGTTAGTTGGTGAGGTAGAAAATGAAAATTAAAGGCAAAAATTATAAGTTGATTAGTGTTTATTCAGACACTAAGTTCAGAGAAAAAGATATATTTTTATTCGAGCATGAAAGTGGATATAAAACGTGCTTTTTTAGATTAGACTTAAAAGTGTTTCGATTATGGAAAGATGGCGAGGGAGATGATTAACGAATGATAAATAGTAAAAAAAAGGGAAGTAAGGGCGAATTAGAATTAGCCAATAAGCTAAAGAACGAGTATGGATTTAATTGCAGAAGAAGCCAACAATTTTGTGGTAAAGGTGGAGAAAGTGCTGATGTGATTGGCTTGCCGTTTATACATATCGAATGCAAGAGAGTTGAAAAATTAAACATAGATGAGGCATTAAATCAAGCTAAAAAAGACACGAAGTCATATAGAATACCTTGCGTATTTCATAGAAAAAATCGTACTAGTTGGAAAGTAACAATGGATCTAGATGATTGGATGAATTTATATAGTGAGTATTATAGTTCAATGATACTTGCAGGAAGGGAGGATAATTGATGTATCATTGTTTTTTTGAGCAGAGTGGAACGTTCAAGAATGAATTTAAAAAGCTTGGATATGAGGCTATCGATTATGATATTCAAAACGAGTTTGGAGAAACGGATGTTGTAATTGATTTATTTGCAGAGATAGATAGAGCATATAAGCATGAAACAAGTATTTTTGATGATATAACTAATGAGGATATGATCTTGGCATTTTTTCCTTGTATACGATTTGAAAATCAAATACAGATGTTTTTTAGAGGAGTTGCATTTCAACAAAAAAAATGGTCAGATGAACAAAAACTCGAGTATTGCTTAAAGTTGCATAATGAATTACATAGCTTATATGAGCTAGTGGCTAAATTATCGATAGTGTGTTTAAAAAGAAAAATACCACTCATTATTGAAAACCCTTACAGTTCAACACATTATTTAGTTAAATATTTTCCAATTACGAGTAAAATAATTGACTTAGACAGGACCAAAAAAGGTGATTATTTTAAAAAGCCAACGCAATACTGGTTTATAGGGTGCGAACCAAAAAACAATATGATATTTGAAGCGCAATATATGTGTAAAAAACACATAGTAGAACAAACAAGGAGTGGAATAGAGAGAAGCTTAATATCAAGAGAATACGCAAGTAGATTTATAAGAGAATATATTGTTTAAGAGGTGGAAAATGAACAGAGCAGAACGTAGAAGATATAGTAGTTTAGGAATTAGCAATAAAGAAATAATGGACAAGACTTTGTCAGATATGCGAGAACAAGGAATTAAAGAAGGCATGAGAATGTGTGAAGAAATTGTATTTTATATGACTGCATATTCACTTAAATTAGAATTTGGATTAGGTCAAAAAAGATTACAAAAGGCTATGCGAAGAGTATTTGATAATATCGATGCATTTAGAACAGGACATTTAAATTCTAGTGATTATGATGTGATAAAAAGTGAAATGAACAAGTTAGGAGTAAGTATAAAATAATATCAAACAAAGCGAAATGAAGAATTGATAGATAGGAGGAACAGATATGATATTTAATTTAATAATGTTTTTTAGTTTATGTTTAGGAATGTTTTATTTATACCATGTTATCGATAGCATAGTTAATATATTTTATGACGGATTTACGGAAGAGAGAGTAGTGGAATTTGCTTTTCATGCAGGTCTTGGATGGATAATTTTAATGAATACAGCAACGATTATGGCATATTTATTTTGGCTTGTAAAAGGAGGTATTTAAGATGAATGAAATAGAAAAATTAAAAGAGAAACAAGAGGAATTAAAAAGAGGATTAGAAGAGCTAGAAATGCAAATAAAAGAGTTAAAGCAGAATGGTATAGAAGAAAATTGCAAGAGATGGGGAGCTAATCAAGATGAAAGATATTGTTTTATTAGCTCAAGTGGTCAAGTAAATTATACAGTGGAAATAAGTGACGGCCTCGATAAAGCATTATACGAAATAGGAAATTATTTTAAAACGAAAGAAGAAGCCGAAAAAGCAGTAGAAAAAATAAAAATATACA
>DLSG01000050.1 GCA_002501285.1 Christensenella sp. UBA7868
TTAATGATATTTCATTAAAAGTTTTATTAGTTGATTTTTTTATATTTTTAATTAATTGATTATAATAAAAAATTTCATATTGATTAATCATTTCTTTAACTTCATCAAGTTTTTCTTGGTTAAACGAACCATCAGAATTTATATGCCTATTTCCATACGCGCAATAAAGCATTTTTAAATCATTTGGGCTTAATATCGCTGGATTTTTTCTTACATTTGCGTTCATAATACTTGTTTCATCTATATATCCATAATACATATCATTTAACCCAAGACTATGCAAAAGTTCGTGTTTTATAGTTCGTAATTGAGAATTATCATCACTATTATTAAAACTATTAGGATTAAAATATATATCAGATTTATAAATATAAGCATTTGTTTGCGTTTCATTTAATTCTTCTAACGTGTAATTGTTAAAGTAATAGTGATTTTCACCATTTACATTTTCAGCCATTTGGCTATACGAAAAACTTATTGAAGAATCTTTCTTTTTAAGTTTTGTGTTAAAAGTTTGTTCATCAACAAAAACAAAGTTATAATTATCATTAAAATAATCAAAAATATCGTTAAAATTATTTATCACCTTATGAATTTTTGTTTGAACATCTTCTGAAACTTTTTCATCGATATAAAGATAAATCTCTTTGCTAGCGTTTGGCTTTAATCTTAAAATCCCACCATTACGCCAATTATCATCAATTTTTGTATTATCCATAAGACTCATATTAGCATCTAATTCTTCTTTTACAACCGAAAAATATGTTCTATTCTTTAAATAGTCATAATCTTCTTGCTTAACGGTTAAAGCACAAGCACTAGATATAAGTTCAGTTGTACCAATAAAAGTAGCAATGGTTTGCTTTATTATTTTTTTTATTTTATTCATATTTTAATATTACCATAAAATTACTTTATTGTCAATGAACATAAAAAAAGAATTGCTTTCTAATTTATTAGCAATTCAGTTTTTGTTTTATTTAATAAGTATTTTTACTTTTATAGGAATATTATTTATTACAATTTTAAAAATTATTTATTAAGCATTTTTAGTTTGTTTAATTCAGATTTTGTTAAAATTTTTTCAATATTTAATGTTTTACATTCATTTTCTTTAAGTTCATAATCGTATTTAGCATAATTATATGAAATAATATTGTTAAACAAGTTTTCATAAGAACAAGTGTTTTTTGCTTCAATACCCGCAAAAACTGTTAAACTCCCCACGCTTTGAGTAAACTTACCAAGCATAACAATTTCTTTAACATGATTTACCGCAAGTACCGCACTTTCACTATTTGAAAATTTTTGAAGGATATATTGATTTTCATAATATTTTTCAAATTTTGTTAAGTCGTTAATATACAAAACAACATTTTCACCTTCTTCTACTTTTCTAAGCAAATTATTAATTCTAACTTCAAGTTCCAAATTAAAATCTGCTGACTTTGTAAAATTGTTGCTTAAAACATAAAAATTTGAATAAGATAAAAGTTCATAATAGTTTTCTGGCGTCTCATCAATTAAAATCATTAATCCTTTAAAATTGTTTTCACCAGTTGTTAAACGATGTAGAATTGAACAATTTAGTTGATTCGCTCCTTCACTTTTAAGCAAAATTCTTTGACCAGCGGCAAGTGGGCAAAATAAATCGATTGATTTGAAAATTTGGTCATCATCAGGATAAATATTTGTTTTTATTTTGTTTTTAGGATTTAGTGCAATTAAATTCGTAAAATCTTCCGCTCTTTGAAAATCGGTTGTTACAACGTTTTGATTTACAGAATAAATTTCTTTTAATACAAAAGGCTTATTTTGATCAATAAACACATATTTTCCACTAATTTCATCACCTGTTTTAAGTTTATAGAACTCTGTTTGAATATTGTTTATGAACACCAAATTTTTGCTTGATTCATCAATTTTATCAATAAAGCAAAGTGAATATTCGTTTTTAGCATAAACTTTAACTATTCCACTAAAACAATATTCATTCGTGCCAAACTCATTTACATTCAAATTAATTTCATTGTCATTAAAAACATTTGTAAATCTTGTTGGATTACTTTCTTTTTCACGTTCTTGAATTGTTTTTTTAGGAACAATAACTTCAATGAAATCGTTAATTGTTGTTATATTTTTTGGAGGTCTACCTTGTTTTGTAGTTTTTATATAAGGTTCATCTTCCCCTTTAATTACTCTCATTATTTTTTCAATAAGTTCTTGCTTTTTTAGCGTTGTTGGAGAATATACCCCAACTTCTCTTGCAATATTTCTTATTTCAAATATTCCAAGTTCTTGCAAATTTTGTTCATTAATTTTATCCATGTTCAAATTATATCTTATTTTTTTAAAAATGTCTAGTTTTTTACAAAAATAATTTTTGTTTCCATTTTTTACCATTTTTTACAAATATAAATATAAACACAAATTAAAAATCAAGAAAATATCGATTAATGAAATTTATAAATTTATAAAAAAAAGACCATTAAATGGTCTTTTTTTACATCATAAGTTTGCCGTCCAAAGTATCTATTACTCTTAAAACATTTTCTTCTTGAAGAGTATCGGCGTTAATATAAACATAATATACATAATCGTTATATGTGCACTTAAATTCATAACATAAAACTTCTTTATTAAATTCAAGTGGAATTAACGCTTTCTTTTCGGTTTCTATTGTAAGAAGTTTAGACACTTTATCTCTTGCCTGACTTGCTGTTTTCGTAGGTGATGTATTAGTTCTTTCAGTTTTATTATAAGCATAAGTACGAGCTTCCCAACCAATTATCTCGCCACTGTCACAACTAATTTTTACTTTAATCATT
The DNA here is from genome assembly GCA_002501285.1 of Christensenella sp. UBA7868. GTDB lineage: Bacteria > Bacillota > Clostridia > Christensenellales > UBA1242 > UBA7868. The sequence goes on from DLSG01000050.1 coordinate 2,829, forward strand.
TCGGGATAAATTATTGTATCATTTTTTATTGTGCAAAGATTTACATAAGCACAATTATTAATTTTTGTACTCCAAACCGCTTTTACATCATCAATTTCAAGCATTTTTGCAAATTCTTCCGCTTTCTGCTCGCAATCTTCTAAACTAAAATTGTCATTCACCGTTTTTTGAAAACTTGAAATAGTAATAATAAGCCCACCCTTTTTTGCAACTTGCAAGTAGTATTCATGTCCATTATTTAGTGTCATATTAAAATTATATGTTGCAATTTTACCAGTGCTTTCTTCTTTAAAATCTATTCTTTTAACATCATAATCTTTAAAAAGTTCTTGGAGTTCATGACTTACTTGGTCAAGTTTATATTCTTCACCGCTTAAACCTTTAACTTCTTTGTTAATAACCGAATCAGAGAAAGGTCCGTCATAAATTAAAGTTGGGTAATCAATTCCTGTTTCTTGCATAGATGTAAATGTCGCATTAAAACTTGAATCTTTTAAATTTACATTTTTTAAAATACTATAATTATTTTGGATTTGATAAGCGTATTCGTTTATTATTTGTTGAACTTTTAAACAAAAAGTATAAAGGTCTTGCAAACTTTTATAATCTTCATCGCTTATATCTTGATTATTATTTAATTTATCAAATAAATAATAACTAAATCCGCCCATTTGATTTACAAATTTCGTAGTTTCTGTTATTGCTTCATGATTAATTGGAAGACGACTTAAACTATTTTGAGTAAGATTACACTGCTCATAAAGTTTATAAAATAATTTTTTTTGTTGAGTTTTATCACTACTGATTAAAACTTTTGAAAGTGTTACTTCAATATCGTTTACACTTGAAACAACTTCATAAAAATTTCTTTGATAAGCACTTTCTAAACTACCACTTACATTGGCCAGATTATTTGTTGTTGTAACGAAGCCAACGGTTAAAAGTCCTGTTAAAATTGCAAAGACTACAACAACTGCAATAACTTGTCTTGTTTTCATAAATCCTCCTTACACCGCAAACACATGGTTACCAATTGTTACCACTGTTGTTCTTGAAAATATCCAACTGCTGGTTGCAGTTTTTGGATTGTAATAATAAATACTTCCATAACTTGGATCCCAACCATTTAAAGCATCTTGTGCTGCTTGATATGCGGTTGAATTTGGCTCTAATTCAAACTGTCCATCATGAAGAGCGGTAAAAGCCCAAGGCTGATAAATTACGCCTTCTAATGTGTTAGGAAAGCCAGGATTTTCAACCCTGTTTAAAACAACAGCACCAACAGCAACTTGTCCAACATAAGGTTCTCCTCGTGCTTCGGAATAAATAAGTTTCGCAAGCAAATATAGGTCGCTGTTTGTTTGACTTGATGCCGAAACTCCCAAACTTGCAGTTGTAGCGGCATCTATTTTTCCCGAAACTTCAAGCCCGTTTTTTTCTTGATAAGATTTTAATGCCAAAATTGTTTCATTATCAAAAATGCCATCAATTTTTCCGTCATATAGTCCTAAATTTGAAAGTTTGCTTTGCACAATTCTAGTTTGAAGCATATTTTGCGTAAGATTTATTCCTTGCACATTCAAATTTCCGCCAACGAATGCCGAAAGAGTAATATATGCCATAAGCACAAAAACCATTAAAGATAACGTTAGCACTAATTTTAAATTTTTATTTTTTATCATACTCACCTCTTAAAAAATTTATTTATGATTTCAATCAGTTTGCTTTTATATGTAATATTACCCATTTTTGAGCTTTCATACATAAAGCATAGTGGTGGATATGCCACGCACCACCAATTGTTTCCTTCGGCCTGTCCAAGTTCTATTATTATTGCATCATAATAGCCACTAACAAGAGTTACATCTTGATAGGTTCTGGTTGGAAAATACTCGTTTTTAACTTTAATATTGCTTTTATAATTAAATCCTTTTTCTTTTAAAACTGAATTTACATAATTTTGAAGTTTCTCTTTATTTTTAACAAAATATTCAGCCAAATCTTCTTTATTATCAATTTCCGAAATATCTTTTGTAATTAGGCTTAAAACCTTATTTTTGACCTCGTATTTAACATTTTGGTCACATTCTTCATTGCTATTCGCCCTGATATGCAAACGCAAATAATCGGCGTTTTTAAGGCTTGTTTGATTAGATTGATTAATGAATACACAACCCACTATAAAAACAAAGAAAAACAAACAAATAACTACAATTTTAAAATATTTCATGTTTAAAATTGTTTACACTTTCAAGTTTTTTAAACATAATTATAAAATTCTTATTGAAATTTTTTAATCAAGAAAATAGAAGCAGAATAATTTTAAATTAAAACTAATATTAAAAAAACATCAAAACAATTATCCGTTTTGATGTTTTTTATTACATATTTTATCAAAAATTCTTTTTTACTTATAAATAAACTTTTAAATTACAATTTGTTAAATAAAAACTATTTATCTGTTCCTTTAAACAAAACAATTTTTTCATCTTCGTTAAGTGGAAGATTTAAGTTTGGATTTTGATCTAAAATCAATTCAGGCTTAGCAAGTAAACCTTTTGAAATATCCCACAAAGTGTTTCCCTTTCTTGCAAAATAAATTTGAAGGCACGCTTCTTTTGGCGTTAAGGCTTCGCCTATTTCCACCCCAGTTAAAGCCATTTCTTCACTTGTGCTAAACACATTAACACAAATTGCAAGTTCAACATCAAGATTAATTTCTTTTCCTTTTTTACACTTACAATCAATCTCTTTAACCATAACCGCAGTTGTAATATCATCGCCGTCTTGCATTTCTTCAAATCTGTTTTCAACACTAAACGGAACTTCAATTACAACCGAATTTAACCTTTCGGTTTCGTCGTCATCTTCCATAAACACAACATTGACACTCGCTAAGCCCTCAACAACGACATTGTCTCCGTTTTTGTAAGCGTTTGTAACATTGATATTTTCTGGATAGCAACTTATTACTTTTACAATTCTTGGTGCATCTTCACCAATTTCTAAACTTCCGTCAATTCTTTCATCAAAGCATTTAAAAAGGTTTTTACCAGCCACTTTAAAACTTTCTATGTTCAAATTTAACTTGTTTTTTAAACTATATGCATCAACAGAAACTTCGTGACTAACTGTTTGAAGATAAACATAATCAACATCTACTGGAATAGTAAATTTCACAACATTTTCTTCATTATTAGTTTCAATATTAGTAGTTATTTGACAATTGTTTATAAAAGTTCTAAAAATCATTAAACCTTCTTTTGTAACATTTTCGGCTTCAAGTTCTTCTTTAAATTTATAAACTTTACAAAACTGCTTTAATTCTTTGTTTTCTTCCCCAGTCTCATAAAGACAACTAAACGAGATAATTCCTTCAACTGTAAAATAATCTGTTCCTAAACTATAATCTAAAACTTTTACGCAGGCATTCGTGCTTAAAATTTTGTTAATCGGTTCTTTACTATTAAAAGTTTCTTCAAAATTAAAACTAGCCTTGTCGCACTTATTTAAAGTTTTATATTCAACAAAATTACTATTAGTAATAATATCTTCATCACTTGTTACATAAGAATTAACACTTTCAGTAACCAACCCTTCAACCATTGTTTCCACAGTTGCGTTTAATTTTACATCATCTACTGACGGAACAACTTTAAGTTCAATTACATCAGTTTTAAATAAAGCACAAGTATTTGTAGAAACTTCGGAATTTTCCACTTTGCCCGAAAAACTTTCACTTGAATCTAGTGAAAATAATTCTCCAAGTTCGTTTGCATACACCACATTAAAACATACTGTACCATTAAATTTTAGTTCCCCATTAATGGCTTCATAGTTGTTAATAACGCTTGTTGCTTTTGTGCATAAAATTTTTGCTATGTTGTTTTCTGTAAATAAACTTGTTGTCACATCATTTTGAGTACTTCCCAAATTTCTTCTAAAAGTGCTATTAATTGTGTTTTGCTCCATTAAACATTTCCCCCTAATAATCTATAATATTGTATAAGCGAAAAAAATGTTTTAGAACAAAATTTTAATTTATTTTAAAAGTTTTACAAACCCACAAAGCACTTCAGTGTAAGAATAACTTACTATATTATGTCCTTTTAAATCTTTAATCTCAACTGTAAAAACACTTGGATATAAGTTTTGAATAACACCTTCCAATTTTTCTGTTTTTTTACGTCCCCTGTTCACAAGCATCTTTACATTCTTACCTTTAATTTCTTCAATTTGTTGTTTAATCTCATTAAGTGTTAAAGTTGTTTTCATAACACAATTGTTGACAAAATATTTTTTTTCAAACAAAAAAGCAACTATTTAAAGTTGCTTTTCATTAAAAATCATCATCGTCACTATCATCATCTTCGTCATCGTCTGCATCATCAACATCATCAAGATCGTCGAAATCGTCATCGTCAAGGTCTTCAAGATCTTCTTCCTCTAAATCTTCAAGTTCCTCATCTTCATCTTCCAAATCGGACAAATCTAGTTCAGGAGCATCAAGATCGTCTTGATCTTCGTCTGTAATCGAACACATTTCTCCAATTTCGTCTTCTTCTGTTTCTTGATCTTCATTTTCAACATACATACGCCAGTTATCTTCTCTGTCAACATTTCCTGCTAATCCGTCATCATAACTTTTCTCTTCTGCGCAATAAGAACACATATCTTCGTTTTCATTAATATAATTACTTTTACAGATAGGGCAAATTTGCATATTTTCAAGTTCATCATGTTTGCCAAGAGATGCAATTTCTGCTTTACAAACACTGCAAAGTTTATCCTTTTTCTTAATATAGTTTAGTTCGCACCTTGGGCAACGAATGTATTCAACTTTTTCCATAATTACTCCTATAATTAAATCTACGCTTATTATAAATATTTATTATGTAAAAGTCTAGTAATTTATACAAATTTTTAAATTTTTTATACACCTTCTAAAAGCATTTTGTCCGCAACAAGCGCTATAAATTCACCATTAGTTGGTTTTTCGTTGTTTGAATAAACTTTAACGCCAAAAAGTGCATTAATATTTTCAATTTTGCCTCTGTTCCAAGCAACTTCAATAGCATGTCTAATTGCTCTTTCAACCTTGCTTGAACTTGTTTCAAATTTTTCAGCAATTGAAGGATATAATTTTTTAGTAATACTATTTATAATGTCAGGATTGTCAATTGCCATTTTAATTGCTTCACGCAAAAATTGATAACCTTTAATATGTGCTGGAATACCAACCGTGATAAATATGTTTGTAATTTTTTCTTCTAAATTTTTGTTTTTCAAAACTAAAAAATTTTTGCCAGTTGATGAATTTAATACATCTAATATTCGACTTTTTAGAACTTCAACATTAAAAGGTTTTATCATATAATAACTAACACCCAAATTCATGGCTTTTGTTATAAAACCTTCCATACTTAAACTTGATAAAATTATTATTTTAGTATTTAATCCAAGTTGATTAATTTGTTCGATTAAACTAAATCCATCAATCCCACTTAACACTACGTCCATAACAACAACACTTGGTTTAAGTTTTTTAATTTCGTCTAATGCAATAAGTCCATTAGAAGCACTACCAACCACTTCAAACTCTGCACTAGAGAAGCCCTCCTTTAACTCGTTTAATAGTTGCTCATTTTCATCAACAAGCATAATTTTTGTTTTTTCCATAATTTTTTTCTCCTTATTAAAATTTTGTTTTCCTTATTTAATCTTTTCGTTTTCTGGATGAAAACAATAAAATCTTAACACATTTTGTAGTTTATTCCAATAAAAAATAGAAAAAGTTTCTAATTTAATTGACTAAAAATGATGGTTTTTTTCGGTTTTTGTCGAATTTCTTTAACTTTTCTCGGTTTTCTAAATTAAAATTAGAAATT
>DLSG01000022.1:0-2365 GCA_002501285.1 Christensenella sp. UBA7868
AAAGATGCTGGTAAAATTGCTGGTCTTAATGTATTAAGAATTATTAACGAACCAACCGCAGCAGCACTAGCTTATGGGCTTGATAAAGGCGAAAATGCAAATCAAAAAATTTTAGTTTATGACCTTGGTGGTGGTACATTCGATGTNNCTTGGTGGTGATGATTTTGATAACAGAATTATCGACTTGTTAGTTGAAGATTTTAAAGCAAAAAATAACATTGATTTAAGAAATGATAAAATGGCAATGCAAAGACTTAAAGAAGCCGCAGAAAAAGCAAAAATTGATTTGTCTGCTTCTACAAAAACAAATATTAATTTGCCATATATTACAGCCGATAGTACTGGTCCAAAACACCTAGAATATGATTTGTCAAGAGCAAAATTTGAACAAATTACAGAAGATTTAGTTAAATCTACTATTGACAAAATGACACAAGCTTTAAGCGATGCTAAATTAGGTAAAGATGATATTCAAAAAGTTATTTTAGTTGGTGGTTCAACTCGTATTCCTGCTGTTGTTGAAACAGTTAAAAACTTTATGGGTAAAGAACCATTTAAAGGTATCAACCCTGATGAATGTGTTGCAATTGGTGCAGCAATTCAAGGTGGCGTACTTGCTGGTGAAGTTAAAGATGTATTACTTCTTGATGTTACACCATTAAGTCTTGGTATTGAAACTCTTGGCGGAGTATTTACAAAATTAATTGAAAGAAATACTACAATCCCTACTAAAAAGAGCCAAATTTTTTCTACTGCCGTAGATAATCAACCAGGTGTTGATATTCATGTTTTACAAGGTGAAAGAGAATTTGCGTCAGGAAACAAAACTCTTGGAAGATTTAGTTTAACGGATATTCCACCTGCTCCTCGTGGCGTTCCTCAAATTGAAGTAACTTTCGATATTGATGCAAACGGTATTGTTAAAGTTTCAGCAAAAGACCTTGGAACAAACAAAGAACAAAACATTACAATTACTGCTTCTACAAACTTAAAAGAAGAAGATATTGATAAAGCAATTAAAGAAGCTGAACAATTTGCAGAAGAAGATAAAAAACGTAGAGAACTTGTTGATACTAAAAACAATGCAGATAATTTTGTATTCCAAATTGAAAAAATGATTAAAGAAAATGGTGACAAAATTAGCGAAGAAGATAAAACAAAATTAAACGCTCAAATTGAAGAAAGCAAAAAAGTTTTTGCTGGTGACAATATTGACGAAATTAAAGCCGAACTTGAAAAATTAACACAAGTTTCAAACGAAGTTTTCACAAAACTTTATCAAAACGCTGGTGCTAATGCTGGTGCTAACGCAGGAGATAATGGTGCTGGTCAAAACGCTGATGGCGCAAACGCTGGCGACAACATTGATGTGAAAGATGGCGATTATAAAACAGAATAGGAAATATTATGGCAAAAAATTATTATGAAACTTTGGGGGTTGACAAGAATGCGAGTGCCGATGAAATAAAATCGGCATATCGTAAACTTGCTAAACTTTATCACCCAGACCTAAATAAAAGTGAAGATGCTAGTGCTAAATTTAAAGAAATAAATGAAGCATACGAATGCTTATCCGATCCTCAAAAAAAATCTAACTATGACCAATTTGGTTCAAGCGAAGGTCCACAAGGCTTTGGCGGAGCCAATGCTGGCGGTGGATTTTCAGGCTTTGGCGGGTTTGAAGATATTTTTAATATGTTTTCAGGCTTTGGCGGGGGAAATCGTGCAAACGCTAAAACGCAGGGCGAAGATATTAATGTAAGATTAAATCTTTCGTTTAAAGAAGCGTGTCTTGGTGGATCTAAATCGGTTTCTATAACCAGAATTGAAGCGTGCGAAGATTGTAAAGGTACGGGCGCTAAAAATGGTAAAGAGTTTACCACTTGTTCTCATTGTGGCGGAACTGGACAAATTAGAAAGGTTTCAAACACGATGTTTGGGCAAATGGTTAATGTTATAAATTGTCCTGATTGTAACGGAACAGGTAAAATTATTAAAGAAAAATGTTCAAGTTGTATGGGAAAAGGTTATAACAGACGCAATAGAACTATGACTATTACAATTCCAGCAGGTGTTGGTGATGGTCAAATTTTAACGCTTCGTAATGAAGGAAATTCTAGTTTAAACGGCGGAGCAAACGGCAACTTAAATATTATTTTAAGTGTTTCTTCACATGAACTTTTGGTTAGAAAAGATAATAATCTTTACATAAATATTCCAATTCCTTTCACGCTTGCAATGCTTGGCGGAGAAATTAAAGTTCCAACTGTTAATGAAGTTGTAACTTTAAAAATTCCAGAATTAACTCAAACTGGCACAACCTTTAAACTTAAAGGTAAAGGCGTTAAAATGTTAAGAAAAGAAG
>DLSG01000022.1:2379-2575 GCA_002501285.1 Christensenella sp. UBA7868
CTTATAACCGAATTCCCTAAAACTCTTGATAAAAAATCAAAAGAAATGTTGCAATCTGTTTCAGATAATATTGTTGATGGAAGTTATCAAAAATATCGAGATTATGTTTTAAAATTAAATAAATTACAATAAAAAAGGCGGTTAAATTATCCGCTTTTTTTATTAAATTTAACTGAATATTTTGAAATATTTTTTT
>DLSG01000098.1:0-4956 GCA_002501285.1 Christensenella sp. UBA7868
TTTGCATATATGATTCACTACTTAATATCACATAATTATTTACCAATGTACTCAAAATTTCATATGCGGATTTTTTATCAAATATGGATAAGTCCATTTGTGTATTTGTTTCTTTTTGTGCTTTGTTTTTTAAAAATTGATACATCTCATAAACAAGTTCTTCCTTTGACTTAAAATGATTATAAAGTGATGGCTTTTTTATGCCAACTTCTTTTGCAATCATACTCATAGAAACTGCCCTTAACCCTTGCTCTGATGCAAGTTTTAGCGTTGCCATTATAATTTCTTCTTTCCTACATTCACTCATAAACCTCTCCAATTTATAATATTTTATTGACAAACTACCGTTCGGTAGTTATAATATAACATATGAATACCATTTATGCAAATGTATTTGGGAAAATTTTAAGTAAGGAGTGATATCGTGGAATATAAGTTAAGCAAAAAATATTCAACAAAAAAATTTATGTCAATGATTATGGGACCAAATCCTATAAAGTTAGAAGAAGAGTTACTAAAAAATGCAAATATCCAAAAAGGAGAAATTGTTTGCGACCTTGGTAGTGGGACAGGTCTTACATCTGTATTCCTTGCAAAAGAGTTTGGTGCAAAAGTTTATGCAACTGACCTTTGGAGCAACCCAGATGAAAATATGAGATTTTTTACTTCACAAGGTCTTTCAAAAGATAATGTTATCCCAGTAAAAGCAGATGCAACCAATCTCAACTTTGAAAAAGAATTTTTTGATAAAATTGTGTCAATTGATTCATATAACTATTTCGGTAGAGATGAAAATTATCTCGATAACAAACTTTTGCCATTTTTAAAAAAAGGTGGTTATATTTATATTTCCATTCCTGGAATGAAAAAAGATTGTCACACGAACTTTCCAAAAGAACTTTTACTCTCTTGGACAAGTGAGCAACTTGAATATATGCATGATGTTGATTGGTGGAAAAACATTATATCAAAAAGTAAAGATTGTGAAATTGTTGATATAAAAGAAATGGAATCAAACGAAGAAGTTTGGAATGACTGGCTTGCTCAAGAAAATGAGTATTCAATAAATGACAGGAAGTCTATGAATGCCGGTGCCGGCAAATATTTAAACTTTATTTCAATAGTGTTAAAGAAAAAAGTATAGAAAATTAAAAATAGCATTAGTAATCTTACCAATGCTATTTTTTACACAAACTTAACACTTTTTTTACAGTGCGAGCAGTCCTTATTGTTATTTTATCTTTTACACTTGCAGTAGCATCACTTTGGGAATTCTTTGAATTCACATGTGATCATTTGTTAGGTGGGGATGCTCAAAGGGTATTAGAATCTGGTGTAACAGATACTATGACAGACATGATATGTGCGTTTTTAGGATCTATTTTGTTTGTTTTATTGTATTCTTTTAAAAAACCTGTCAACAACTGACAAGTTTTTCTTTTTTCATAAAAAAATTTTGGAAATTTTTAATTTCTATTATATAATGAAAATGGTGATAACATGCAACGATATTTTTCAAACCATCAAAATGATTGTTACTTTGATTTAAGAGAAGATGACTATTATCATATAAAAACGGTTATGCGTATGAAGGATGGAGAACATGTACAGGTAGTTTATCAGAATGTGCCATATCTTTGTGCTGTTAAATTTGTTGGGGAAGAAGTAAAAATCCAAATGTTGAATGAAATCGAACAAAAAAAAGAAATCATTCCGGACGTTACACTTTTTATACCCATTTTAAAAGAACAAAAAATGGATTATATCTTTCAAAAAGCCACAGAATTGGGAGTAAGTAGATTTATTCCGGTGATAATGGAACGTTGCATGGTGAGACTTGATTCAAAAGAAGAAAAAAAATTAATTCGTTGGAGAAGAATTGTAAAAGAAGCTAGTGAACAATCTATGAGGACATCTATTCCTATAGTGGAAGAAATTGTTTCATTAAAAAATATTGAGGAAGATGGTTTAAAATTAATTTGTAGTACAGTTGAGAAAGAAAATACCATAAAAAGGGTATTTCAAAATCACAAAAATTGTGATAAAATGAGTATATTGATAGGACCTGAAGGTGGTCTTAGTGAACAAGAAGAAAATTGGTTAATAGAAAAAAATTTTATACCAATTACATTAGGCCCTAGAATTATGAGGGTAGAGACAGTACCATTATATCTAATGAGCATTATTAATTATGAATATATGGAGTGATAATATGTTAAATTTATTATTTAGTTTAGAAATTAGTAAAGAATTTATTTTAATTTTTTCTTGTGTAATTATATTAATTGTAATTGGATTTGTTACTTATTATTTAATATCTTCTAAGAAAAAAGAAGATAAAGAAATTGACAATATTATTAGTAATATGGTTCAAGAAAGAAAAGAAGGAAAAGAACAAGTTGAAGAAGTAGATGACAAAACAAAAGAATTAGAAGAAGTATTAGAGAAGATGCAAAAGGACTTAGAAGCAAAGCCCGTTGATGTTGTCGCTAATTTTGAACGTGAACAAGAAGAAAAAGCCATTATTAGTTATTCAGAATTAGTAAAAACATTAAAAAAGGGAACTCCTGAGGAAGAAAAAACTTTGGATATATTAGTAGATGAAATTAAAACAGCAGCTGCTAGTAATGAGAATAAAACGGATAAAAAATTTAAAAATACGGATTTCATTTCCCCTGTATATGGAAAAATGGATGAACATTTAGATTATCCTAAGGTAAATTCTTTTAAACAAGAAGATGATATTAAAGAATACTTAGATAATTTTGATAAACAAATAAAAGATTATAAATTAGATGATTATTTAGAAGAATTTAACAATAATTCATCTGATGTTAATACATTAGAACAAACTCTAGATATGGAACCAATTAGTGCTGAAATAAAACAAAATGAAGAGTTTTTAAAAGCATTGAAAGAATTCAGAGAAAATTTATAAAGGATATTGTATAAAATAGATAAATTGTATATAATAAAAGTGAACATACCTAATGAGTTTGTGTTAGGTATATTCCTTTTTGTGTGAATTCCTAACGACCCCCTGTGGCGTTAGGATATTTTTTTATATATTAGGAAAGTTCTTTCAAATAAAAAAACAGAAATATGCTCCTATTAAAAATTAAAACAAAACAAAAATTCGGCAATTAAATCCGTTTTTTTAGGGGGGAAACATTAATAATCTACTTCAACAGTAATTGGATTCATTCTGATATTACATTTGTCACAAATGAATAATTTATTATTCTTAAATGTTTCATCATTCATTTTTTTAAATTCAGGTTGTGGAACTAACCTTTCGAAACCACAAATAGGACATTTAAATTTAATTGCCATAAATAAATTTAGATTCTGACAATTTCTTTTATATTTTCTGGTTAAAGAACTCATATAAAAACCTCCAAATCAAGTAACCTCAAAACAAAGTTCCATAAGAGTACCACACTTAGGACATCTAGTAGGAAATCTGTTAAAAGAAGTTAAAATAGAATTATGCCATTTAAGTAAGGAACGCATAAGTTTTCTTTTTTCTTTATAAACTAACAAAATAAGTTTATCACATAATGAAGTAGATTTGTTATAAAAGCCATAATATCTAATAGATTTAAAATTAGAAGGTAAAAGATGACGTAATAATTTAGAAATGAAAGAAAAAGCAGATTCAGTGATTTCATGATATTGTTCATGAGTATGATCAGAATAAAACCAAGTAACATTATTACCATCATAGTTAATAATACGTGATTCAGCTATAACAGGTCTAGAACAATATCTAGTAACATATTTTATTAAATCTTCAATAGAATTAAATTTATAACCATCATCTTCTAACTTGTTATTAACATAAAACCCATTTTTATATTTAAGGTACATTTTATTTTTAATATCTTTAAAATTATCTTTTCCAAAATAAAGTTCCATTTTATCTAAAAGAATTTTCATAAAACGTTTAGATAAAGCATCATAATTAAAATAATTATATTTTTTAAAATTATGAATTTTATCAATTAACCCTTCAGCAATAATAACATGAATATGTGGATTAAAATTAAGAGGTCTACCAAAAGTATGAAGAAAAGCAAAGAAACCAGGAATAAATTTATATTTATACTTTTTTTTAACCTTGCCGTTAACAACAGAGTAAATAGTTTCACAAACAGAATCGAAAAGTAAATTATTAGATGTTAAATCATCAAAAAAATATAAAACCAAATCATTAGGAACAGTAAAAGTAATATGCCTATGTTTAGTATTAATACATTTTTCTAAGATATTTTGGGTTTTAATCTTTTGTGATTTAATACCACAAGAAGAACAAAGTTTACCTTTACAAGTATGATGACAAAAATAAACCTCGTCGTCATTAGGGCAAACAAAAACAGAAGCTCCAAGTTTATGATTAGAGCAGTTAATAATTTTTTCAATTTCTTTAGAAGCATTAGGACGTTTAGAATCAATAGTAATTTTATATTTAGAATAAAAGGAATCCCAATGATCTTCAAAAATTTTAGAAATAATGCCAGTGGATTTGAAATTAGAATCATTTTCCATAATAATATATCCGTCATTATCAAATTTATTTTCATCTAAAATATGATTTTTAGCCCAAGAATTAAAATTATTTATATTCATATGTTCCATAATTATCACTCAACATATTATAACAAAAATGTCCCCAAATGGGGACGGATAACAAAATTTATTTTGTTATTTTTTTATATATTTTTGAAAAAAGGTAAAAAAGTATAAAATTTTGCATAAAATATATTGTACAATTAATTTTTATATGCTATAATTATACACGTATTCACAGCATTGTGATTTGGAGGAATACCCAAGTTGGTTGAAGGGACTGGTCTTGAAAACCAGCAGGTCGTGCAAGCGGCGCTAGGGTTCGAATCCCTATTCCTCCGCCATTTATTTTTTAATATCGCGGAATGGAGCAGTCTGGTAGCTCGT
>DLSG01000098.1:4991-5290 GCA_002501285.1 Christensenella sp. UBA7868
CGGCGGAGGTCGTGGGTTCGAACCCCATCCGAGTCGCCATTTCATTTTTTCACAGGCGTTAGCCTCTGTAGCTCAGTCGGTAGAGCAAGGGACTGAAAATCCCTGTGTCGATGGTTCGATTCCATTCGGAGCCACCATTTAAGAAATCGAAGCTGGAGTAATTTATTTCAGTTTTTATTTTATTCCTACATTGATTTTATGACGATATGGTGTTATACTATATCTGTAGTTACACGTGTCTGTAGCTCAGCTGGATAGAGTGTTTGGCTACGAACCAAAAGGTCGGGGGTTCGAGTCCC